>CAMWNL010000105.1 GCA_947175585.1 uncultured Bacteroidales bacterium
TAAGGAGATATGATATCTTTGGTTCACACTGCAAAGATAAGAAAAGTATGATAAGAATATTTGACTATGAGAGGGAAATCCGATGGGTTATGACATAAAGAATCGAAATATCAAATTCGATTATGTGATTTACTGGGATTGTTTTATTTATTTATTTGTAGACATATGATCATTGTTTAAAATGATGGAAAAACGTTACCGCCTTGCGAGGAAAAACACGTACTCCATAATCTGTATTCCTTCGCAAGGCGATAGATTGAAAAATATTAAAGAATCTAATCTGGCATTGATATGTATGCTAATTTGAATTCTTCATTCTCGTATATTAGAGCATATAATTTGTTAGACATTTCATCTTTTGTCATGCTTAAAATTGGGGCATCAGTTTTTATCAGCAATTCGGGTGTACCATCCCAGTTCCATATACCAATCTTTGTTGATTCAAACTCATCTGTTGTTCCAGCAAAGGCTCCATATAGATATGAATTATCAGCGGTCAAAGCAGTAAACCCAATATGACGTGTCTCTCTTATTACCTTCCCATCTGCATCAAACTCTACAGGAAATAAATATTCTGAAATAATTGGTTTAAAACTGTTATTAGAAATGTCAAATGTCTGCAGTACTCCTCCAGTCGTTGTCCCATAAGCGAAATGTTTTTTATCTGGGGATAAAACCATTAGTGCATTTATTACGCCTAGAGCTCGAGGATTATTTTCCACACAAGAAGGAAGATCGTCATATCGACTCACTGTCTTATTTGGATTAGACAAATAAGACATTTCCCAACCGTAATAGTCATCATCTGTTGATGTTTGCAGGGGCACTTTAAAAATGGCCAATTCAGATGAAACAGGGACAACTACAGACATTGGTTTATCTTTCTTAGAGAGGGATACAGCCTTAATGAAGTTGTAATCTTTGTCATAAAACATCAACGACTTTTTTGCTAAATCAAATATTGAAATTGTGTCTGATAGATTAACAGTCCATGGATTAATAATTTCATCAGGGCCTTGCCCTAAAGAAATATAACTTCCTAATAGCTCTCCATTTCCGATATTGTAACAATGCAAAAATTTGCCATCTAGGTGTCCTGCAAGAATAATCACAGAATCTTTTACAATCATTGAGTTACCTACTGGAACAATAGACTTACAGTCGAGTATCGACCAGGTTGTATTTAATGAATCTGAGAAAAATAATGCTTCTGCACTTGGAACTTTATGGTTTTTGCATGAAAAAACCAGGATTCCTAAAGCTATTATTCCTCCGTATAGAAAAGTGTACTTCCGCAGTCGCATTTCCCACTGATTAAGCATTATAAGTTAATATTACGTTTCCACATTCTCCTGGTGACAGAGCCGTAAAATCTGTGGTCGCTGATATGCAATTACAGGATGGGATTACGGCTTGCAATGTATAACTAATCGTATCGTGATTTTCAAAATAAAAATCTTTAGTTATGGTTTCATGTGCATTTATCAACCCAAGTTGGTGGGCGTGTATGCTGTCAAGCATGATGACAGCGGAGTCAGGCGCCACAAATATCAGCTTGTCTGCTGTTTGTAGCGCTTCACTCACCCGATTGCCGCCTATACAAGCGGTCAGGAGCAGGGTGAAGAAGATTAAGGAGATATGATATCTTTGGTTCACACTGCAAAGATAAGAAAAGTATGATAAGGAAAATGCCTGAGGAGGATAGTTTTGGTTATATTGGAAAGATTTGATAGATTTGCTAACGGTTTTCGTAATCATGGAGACTTTTATGGATTTAAAAGAAACTTACTTATGAGAAAATGTATTTTAGGCTTAGTGATCGGAAGTATCGCCGTGGGAGTTGCAGACATGTCGGCTCAACAAGCTATATGGGGTGTGCCGGATCTGGTGTCACCGGTGATTAACGATGGAAACACTGTAACGTTTAAGTTAAAGGCGCCGGGAGCGTCGAGTGTGCAGGTGACGGGTGATTTTTTACCGTCGGCGACCGCTGAGATGAAGAAAGACAGTGCAGGGGTGTGGACGTTTACGAGTCAGGAGATCAGACCCGAGATGTACCGCTACAATTATATAGTCGACGGTCTGATGATAACTGATCCGTCGAATGTCTTTGAGCTGCGCGACGCCTGCACGGTGTTCAATTATTTTATCGTGCCGGGAGAGGGTTCGGGTCTTTATGAGGTGAAGGATGTGGCTCACGGCACGGTGTCGAAGGTCTGGTATGACTCGCCAACGCTGGGCATGAAGCGGAGAATGAGTGTCTACACTCCGGTAGGATATGAATCGGGCGATGAGAGTTATCCGGTGTTATATCTGCTCCACGGTATGGGAGGTGACGAGGAGGCATGGCTCACGCAGGGACGCACGGCTCAGATATTTGACAATCTTATCGCCGAGGGGGCTGTGGAGCCTATGATAGTAGTGATGCCAAACGGCAATGCATCTCAGGAGGCTGCGCCGGGTGAAACACATTATGGACTCGAAGCTCCGACCATCGCCCTACCCCACACGATGGACGGCGCTTTTGAGGAGGCGTTCCCTGATATCGTCAGGTTTGTCGACAACACTTATCGCACGAAAGCTGACAAGGCTCACCGCGCCATAGCAGGTCTGTCGATGGGCGGCTTTCACTCGCTCCACACGTCGAAGCAGTATCCTGATATGTTTGATTATGTCGGGTTGTTTTCGGCGGCGATAGATCCAAGGGTAGAGGGATCGGAGGTGTATGAGAACCGTGAGGAGAAACTCAAACGTCAGTTTGATGTCGCCCCCAGGCTTTATTGGATAGGGATAGGAAAGGATGATTTCTTATATAAAGATAATGAGGCTTACCTGGCTCAACTGGACCGCCTGGGTATAAATTATGAGTATCATGAGTCAGAGGGCGGCCACATGTGGAAAAACTGGCGCAACTATCTGAAAAGCTTCGCTCCGAGACTTTTTCGGAATGAATGAGTGAAAGAAGAATTGACAGAAAAACGGATAGAAAGAAAGACATAAAGTCATAAATGTCGGGGATGGAGGTGGGTGGTTTAGGGGAGAGAAATTAAAAATGAAGAATGAGCAACTCCCATTCCTCATTTTTCGTTATTCACTTAATTTAATTGAGATATTACAAATTGCTGATTTGCAGTGTGCCGTCGGGGTTTAGATGGAATAGGCAGGGTGAGCCGTCAATATAGGCGCCATACTCAAACGATCGGTCGCCGTCGGCGGTGCGACAGTTGTCGGATATCGGTTCGCGGAACCATGAGTAGATGCCGTGCCAGTTGAACCGGTCACCGGCTTTGACGGGCTGCATACCGATAATCTTATGGTAAGTCTTGGTCCAGCTGTTGCCGATGAAGATGATATCGTCATCGCGAACCATGTGGCGGTCTCCGAGACCGTCGGCAGTCATGTGGGCAGCCTGATAACCGTTTTTGGAGTGCTCGATGAATGTCGTGAAACCCGGCGCTGAAGATTTGGTGAACTTCAGTTCGTTGCCGGTGCTGGTGACGGGATATGTGGTCCATGTGCTGAATGCGCCGCCCGGAGTCAGTGTTTCAAACTCATTGACAAACATTGACTGCATGCCGTAATAGCGTTCAATAGTCTCAGGAGCGCACTGAAATTCGTGTGAAACCTTGACATCGATGGAATTGCCGGAAACGGTGTAGACAACATTCTCACGGGCCAAATCACTGTCGTCAGACGGATGAAGGAGCTGATTGCTGACCTCGACGGTCAGCACCTTGCCATCAACGGTGCAATCATGGGTGAGTTCGCGGCCGTCGACATAGACCTTAACCCCGAGGGTGTGAGCCGACATTCTGTCACCGTTGAGGTGATTGCCACCCGACCAGCCTTTCTGATCAATCAGGAAGGGTCCGATATTGTCGCTCTCAGTGTGGTTGACCTCTACTCCGTCGATTGACACGCTGCTGAATGTGTAGAGTTTGTTTGCCATGCAACGGGCAAAATCAATGTCAATATCACCCCAGGGAGTCTTTTCGGCATAAGAGATATTGCCATCTTTGAATGTAACGGTGGCTGCATTTATAACGGTCGGCGCCCCAATAAGGAGCGCCGCCGCAAATGATTTCAAGATTGAGTTCATTTCACTATGATTTTAACGGAGTGACCGCGCATGTCATTGACTATATATACACCTTGGGGACATGAGAATGAACCGGCACCGGTGTGAACGGTTTTGCCCGAAAGGTCAAAACAGCGCGTATCGGGAGCGAGCTCAGAGACGGTGACGATATTGCCGCTGACCGAAACAAAACCGGCATCACCGTCGACAGTAACATCCTCGATACCGGCCGTCTGGCTCATGGCGCCGTCGGCACCGAGAGTCATGACAACGGGAGTGCCTTCGATATAAGCGCCATACTCGAATGTGAGATCATCGGACGCATTGCGGCAGTTGTCGGTGATCGGCCGGCTGAACCAGGTGTAGACACCATGCCAGGCGGAATGGTCTCCGGCCTTGACGACATGGTCACCGATTAGCTTATGATAAGACTTACTGTAGCTATTGCCAATGAAAATGACATCGTCGTCGGCCACCCAGTCACGATTGCCAAGGTCTTCGCGCATCATGTAAGATGCCTGATAGCCTGATGGGCTATGTTCGATAAATGTGCAGAAATCGGGAGCACTTGACTTCGTGATATTTATTTCGTTACCAGTGTTTGTAGCGACGAAGGAACGCCAGGTGGGAATATCAGTGCCGGGGAGCAGGATTTCCGTTTCGCCGTTAAACATTGACTGCATGCCATAATAGCGTCCGACTTTCAAATCACGAGGGTAGAGATAGTCATGCTCGCCATAGACCTCGATACTATTACCGGAAACGACGTAGGTCATACGCTCGGTGGCAAACCGCTCTCCGTCAGAGAACAGCAACTCGTTCTCCACTTCGACAGTCAGGACAGAGCCGTTGGTATTGAATGGCTTGGAGACTATCTCGCCGTCAACCTTTATGGTATAAGAGAGTGTGTTGGCAGATTTCTTGCTACCGTTGGTATGATTGCCGCCGGACCAGAATCCGTCGACGAGAAAGGGACCGATATTGTCGCTATACTGAGCGGAATTAAGTTCGTTGCCGTTGAGCTTAACACTATAAAAGGTATACAGATCATTGGCCATGCACTTGCGGAAGTTGATGACGACTTCATCGCCCCACTCTGTCGTCTCGGTGAAAGTGAGATTACCAGAGGGTGTGCTTGTGATTTTTGCGGCATGAGCGCCAAAAGAAATGGCGACAGCCAAGAATGGAAAGAGTATTTTTTTCATCTATCAATCTTTATTTAGAAGCATTGTCGGGAACAAGAGAGGGATTGGCACGACGGTCAACGATGATGCGGGCAAGACGATCCATGATAGCCTGATTTTCAGGACAAGGATTCTCAACGAAATCAAGGAGAAGATGAGAACCGGTGTAATAGGCTATCGCAGCATCGGTGAAGACATTATGGCGCCAGAAACCATCCATATAGGCGTTCATGCGGTCGTAAGACGAGTTTTCTTTCTGGAAAAGAGCGTTTTCGTCACATTCGAACTCCATGCCCATGCCATGCTGACGGGCGAGAGAGCAAGCTTCGTCGATACGCGAGTCGGGAATATTCTTGCTGAAGAAGTGGTTAGGCTGGTGATATACGATGTCGAAACCGAGGTCACGCCAGTTTTCGAATCCCTTAGCCTTGAAGTAAGGAATCCAGACGAACTGCAGACCTTTTTCGTGGATGTAGGGTGCGATGTGACGAGTGAAACCGTCAAGATGCCACATATCTTCGTCGACCCAATAGATACCGGTGAGCTCAAGATTGTTGAAACCTGCGTTAGCGAAACGGTCGGTAAGCTGGTCGAGATACCACTGACAGGCGATTTTAGCATCCTCGACTTTATCAAAATCAAGCGCACGGCCATCGATTGTGCCCCAATCTTTCTGATGAGGAAGCGGAGTCGGGAGAGTAATGACAACTTTATGCTTGAAGCCCGGATCCCCGATTTCGGCTTTCTGAGTCTCGATAGCCGAGTTGAGTGCGTCGAGAGCTTTACCTTTTTCAAACATGCTGTCGAGATAACGCTGCCAGTCTTCCTGACGTGCGTCGCGTTTGCCGCTATAACCGGGAGCGTAGTTACACTCGGGGAGGTCGGCAAATTCGAGGAAGAGGAAGCCGTCGAAGAGCCAGTCTTTATGACCGTCGGCAAATTTATGAACCACATAAGGCTCGATCTGATCTTCGGTCCAGGGTATGCGCTGGCTGCCGCCCTGATATATTAAGGCGAGGTCACGAATCTGATTGATCGAAAAATTTTTCTCTGTGGATTGCCAAGCCGGTCCCTGATGATTATCAGGGACAGCTTTTTCAGAGCTACCACATGAGGTCATGAACGCAAGAGCAAAGGACGAGAGGCTGACAGCAAGAAGTTTTAATTTCATTTATAGGAAAATTTTTTAGGATATTTTGTGTTAGTTTTTTTGAAAATGTAGCGCTGTTTACCCGGACGCACCAGGG
>CAMWNL010000106.1 GCA_947175585.1 uncultured Bacteroidales bacterium
GTGTTGAAGTTGTTACCGGTATCCTTGCTGAAGAGAGCAGAAGACTTAACGCAAAATTTATTACGGCCCACAGCTGCAGGCGTCCTTTTGTGACATTGAAATGGGCGCAAAGTGCCGATGGCTACCTTGATATAGAGCGTCATACCGGTGAGCCGGCTGCAGCGATTTCCTCACATCTCGGACGTTTGGCAGTTCATCGTCTTCGGGCGATTCATGATGGCATTCTTGTAGGGTCGGGAACTGTGATTGCCGATGATCCGTTGCTTGACAGCCGCATGTGGGGTGGACGTTCTCCGCGTCCTATTATCCTTGATCGCCGCAATCGTGTAAAAGGCGATTACCGGATTCTTGGCAGGGATCCCATAGTAATTGAATCACACGAGGGTGTTTCTGATGTACTTGCTCAACTTTATTCACTTGGGATAACATCATTGCTCGTCGAGGGAGGTCCGACTGTTTTGCAATCATTTATTGACGTGGGTCTGTGGGATGTCGCACGTGTAGAAACTTCATCTGTGATGTTTGCGTCCAAGGGTGTGGCTTCTGCTCCAAAACTCGCCGCGACTCCATATAAAGCCTATCCGATTGGCACCTCCGTGATAACCCTTTATAGCAATAATCCTTTAGTCCATTAAACAAGTCAATTGTGTAATAATAAAGGCAAAGGCCATGAGTCCTGATTCGGGAGTCATGGCCTTTGCCTGTGGAGTTGGTTATCTTTATTTCAAAGCTTTTTGGACAAGTTCAGCAATCTGTTCGGGTGTAAGGTTACACTCGTGCTGTAGCTCTGCAGCATTATAGCGGTTGCGGAATTGTTTCGGAAGGCCGAGGTTAATTACTTTAACTTTTGCATCACCAAAATATGAGGCGACTTTCTGACCGTAACCACCATCTATGATGCCGTCTTCGGCAGTTACAATAACGTCGAAGTTCCGAAGTTGGTCGAGAGTAGTTTTATCAAGTTGTGAGACCTCACGAGGATTGATAACCATTGGATCAAGGCCGTTGGTAGAGAGTAGTTCTGCAGCCTCTTTCATCGTGGGTAAGAAAGTTCCGACTCCGATTAAAGCCACTCGTGAACCCTCTCTGACAATTTCGTAGTCAGGCTGAGAATAGTCGTCGGTAATCTTGATTGAAGAGTCTGAACGGACTTCACCTCCAGGCACACGGATTACAACGGGTTGTTTGGTCTGATCTTCTGACCAGCGGAGCATAGCCAGAAATTCTTCTTTACAGGTTGGAGTCAAAACGAGGAGGTCAGGAATATTAGACAGTAATCCGAGATCAAAGAAGCCGAGATGGGTTTCATCATTCATGCCGAACATTGATCCATAGAAAACCACAAATGTTGCAGGTTGACGATTTAGAGCTATATCCTGGCTGAATTGGTCGTAGGCGCGCTGAAGAAATGTGCTGACAATACCGACAACAGGACGTGCACCACCTTTGGCAAGGCCGCTTGCCATAGCTACGGCCTGTTGTTCGGCGATACCGACGTCGACAAACTGTCGACCGGCCTCTTTACGTCTGCCGGGTCCGAAACCTATTGAACCGGGTGTGCCGGCAGTAATTGCAACGAGTTCCGGACGCTCTTTCATACGCATGAGCAGATGATTTGCAAAAATATCGGCATAATCTTCAGGTTCTGTAGCGGCAGCAGGACTTGATAGTGACGCTCCGGTTTTGAGATCGAAAGGAGCTGAATAATGGAAGCGTTCTTTATGAGCTTCAGCAACCGGCAGACCCATACCTTTCATCGTGTTGATATGGACAACAACCGGATGGTCAATGTCTTTTACAGAACGGAACATTTTGATAAGACTTGGTATGTCGTTGCCATAGTGAACGTATCGGTAGGCATAACCCATTGCTCTGAAAAGATTGTTGTCGGCAGTGCCATTAGTGTTGCGCAACAAGCGTAAATCTGCATAAATACCACCGTGATTCTCGGCAATGCTCATATCGTTATCATTAACGACGACGATGAAGTTAGTGCCGAGAGTTGCTCCATAGTCAAGACCCTCGAACGCCACTCCGCCACTTAGCGAACCATCACCGATGACAGCAACAACGTTTTCTTTGCCACCTCTGAGATCACGAGCCTTTGCTATTCCTGAAGCAAGGGCAATAGCCGAGGATGTATGACCGAGTGAGAAAAGATCATACTCACTTTCGCGAGGATTAGTGTATCCGGTCACGTCGTCATAGTGATTGGGATCTGTAAACGCAGCCATACGTCCGGTTATCATTTTGTGAGGATATGTCTGGTGTGACACGTCGAAAACGATTTTGTCATCCGGAGTATTAAAGACATAGTGAAGCGCAATGATTGCTTCAATCATACCGAGGTTTGGGCCGACATGGCCTCCATGTGCCGATAGTTTATCAAGAAGTGGCCGGCGCAGAGCGGCGGCAAGAGATTTTAACTCGTTCTCATCCATATTGCGGATGTCGGCAGGTGAGTTAATCTTTTGTAGATCGATATTTGTTTCCATATCATAATAACGTCTTTCAATCGAAAGTGTTGTTTACCGACTTATAATATTTTTTTCAAAAGATAAGTTAAATCAAGTGAGCCGATTTGATATGGTGAGCTAATTTGTGAGCGGCATAAATGTTAACGGAAGTGTGTCTGTTATCCAAAAAATCTGTAATTTTGTATTTGTTTGACATGACAATAAGAGTCTTTGTTTGTATGCTTGAAGTATGTATTTTAAAGCTTTTGTGTTGTGGCTAAGTATAAGTTTATTAGTTGTTTAACTGAATTTTATTTAGATTGATTATGTTAAAATATACTAAAATAGTTGCTACGGTTTCCGATAGGCGCTGTGATGTGGATTTTATAAAATCCATTTGGGACGCAGGTGTTAATGTCGTAAGAATGAATTCGGCGCATATCAATTATGAAGGATTTAAACGTATTGTAAATAATGCGCGGACGGCATCAGACTCTATTGGTATAATTATGGATACTAAGGGTCCGGAAATCCGTACGACCACGACTGTCAACGATGAGGTGATTGATTGTAAAAAGGGTAGGATCGTAACTATCTATGGAAATCCTGAGCGATTGACTACCCAGACAGAAATAAGCCTGAATTATAGTAATATCAGTAATGTCCTGAAAATCGGAGATCGTCTTTTGATTGATGATGGTGAGATTGGGTTTACTGTGACGGATATCAAGGGTAACGAAGTTATCGCGATAACAGAGAACGATGGACGACTCGGATCACGTAAAAGTGTGAATTTACCGGGAGTGAGTGTTGATTTGCCATCTGTTACTGAACGTGATAAAATTAATATAGGATATGCCGCCGAGTTGGGTGTGGATTTTATCGCTCATTCGTTTGTGAGAAGTGCGGCTGATGTTAGAGCCGTTCAGGAAGTGCTTGATGCATGTGGGTCGTCAGCTAAAATTATATCTAAGATTGAAAACCAGGAGGGTATTGATAATTTTGATGAAATATTAGCTGCGTCTTATGGTATAATGGTCGCACGCGGTGACCTCGGAATAGAAGTTCCTGCTGAACGTATACCCGGTATACAGATGATGATGATTAACAAATGTATAGCGGCACACAAACCGGTCATCGTGGCAACCCAGATGCTGCACAGCATGATTGAACATCCACGTCCTACACGCGCAGAGGTTTCTGATGTGGCAAATGCTGTGTATCAACGTGCAGATGCCATGATGCTGTCAGGTGAGACGGCTTATGGCAAATATCCTGTAGAAGCGGTAAAAACCATGACAAGTGTTGCTCGCGAAGTAGAAAATGCATTGCGTCGTGAAGTGTCGGTTCCACCGATGGTTGATAGGGAAGTCACTTCATTCTTGGCGCATGAGGCTGTGCTGTCAGAAGAGAAAATCGGGACGAAAGCAATCTTTACAGATGCTTATCGTGGCATGTCAGCACGATTCATAGCTTCATTCCGAGGAAACAACCCTACATTTGCTATTTGTCATAATAAAAATGTAATGCGCTGGCTGTCTCTTAGCTATGGTGTCAAGGCTTACTACTATCCTCAAAGACAGGAGGATATCGGTCTGCATGCAGTGTCGGCAGTGCGACGAATTGTAGAGGACGGTCATCTCGGTGCAAATGAACGAATTGCTTACCTTACGGGTACCAGACATGGAGCCCGAGCTCTGGAAATATTGACGCCAAGAGAGATTATTGAAGAAGATAAGGTGAGAAACGATAAGTGAAAAAGAGGGAATCGGGGTTATGGGCGTTAAAAAGCTATAAAATCACGAGAAAAAATCTTATTTATCTGTAAGTGTTTGTGGTTTTATCATTAAAAGTCTAATTTTGCAGATTGAAATATTTTATCATTATAATATGTCAAAACTTTCTGCATTCTGCATGATTATATGTACCGCCGGTCTTGGCTTCGTAAGCTGTAACAGCAAAAGCGAGGAATTGGATTATACCTTGCCGTCGAGTGCTCTCGTCAAAAGCTTTTCACTATCAGCTAATGATAGTGTGCTTGATAATCTGGATAAGGTGTTTTTCTCAATAGATCTCACCAACGGTAATATTTTTAATGCTGACTCAATGCCTTATGGTACGAAGATCAATAAGCTGATACCAGTAATCACTACCGGAGGCGCTTCAGCAGTGGAACTCGTCGTGCCGCGTCCCGGCCAGAGTGATACTACATATAATTATGTTACCAATCCTAATGATACAATCGACTTTTCAAACGGTATTGTCAAGTTGAAGATACAGTCCATCGACGAGTTGGTAACGATGGAGTATAATATCAAGGTTAACGTACATCAGGTTAAGAGTGACTCTCTAAGCTGGGGTGATATGGCATACACCGAATTGCCGACAAATCTCAGTAGGGTTGATGCTCAACATAGCCTGAAGTTTAAAGGTAATATATATTGTCTTACAACCGACGGCGATTCTTATTGCCTGAGTGTTACGGATAATCCGGCGACAAAGACTTGGTCTGATATGACTGTAGACTTTGGATTCAAGGCTGATGTCGAAAGTTTCCGTGCGTCATCTTCTGCCCTGTTTATTCTTGATGAAATTGGGGCGCTCTACAAGTCGGACGATGAGGGCGTGACCTGGACTTCTACCGGTAAGACATTCACGTGTCTTATTGGAGGATACGGCGAAGAAGTGCTTGGCACAGTTAAAACCGGCGATGTATGGACGATTGACTGTTCAGACGGAAGGTCGGTTGCGGCGCCTGCAGATTTCCCAGTGACCGGTACCTCAGTGCCCGTCGATTATTCGTTCCCCATGAGCGCTTTGCATCAGCTGACCATTGTCGGTGGTCGTCTGGCAGACGGAAGTCTCACAGATAAAGCGTGGGGATATGACGGTAATAATTGGGCTTGTCTGTCAACTGTCGCGCTCCCTGAGCCTCTTGAAGGTGTAACTGTAACACCGTATTACGCATTTGAAGAAAATGAGTATTGGGTTGCGACTAAAGAATCGCTCTTCCTGCTTATCGGAGGACGCAATAATAACGGTCAATGTAACACCAAAACTTATATTTCATATAATTACGGCGTAAGTTGGAAGGAAGCATCGGAAGAAATGCAACTTCCTGCAAATGTTCCGGCTCTTTATGGAGCCCAGACCGTTGTAGTGTCAAGTCTGCTTGGTAGCCGTGCTTCAACTGCAATTACTTCGTGGGAATGTCCATATATTTATATGTTTGGTGGATATAACAGCAGCAATAAACTTAACAACAGTGTGTGGCGTGGGATTATAAACCGCCTGTCGTTTAAGCCTCTGCAATAAGTCACGAAAGATAGATACCGACTACTGACAGACGATGCGAATAACGAGGATAATACTGATAGCTATCTTGATTGCCTCAGGTTCAATAATGAGCCGTGCTCAGTCTGCGCCCTACAGATTCGATGTTGGGGCCGGATTTGGCATGACAGGTTATCTGGGTGATGCTAATCGCTCGTCGCTTCTTAAACATCCCGGATTCGAAGGAGAATTATCGTTCAGGTATATTCCAAATGTAAGATGGGCAGTAAGAGGAGTATTGTCAGCATTATCTTTGAGCGGATCAACCGCAGATATGGATAATATACTTCCGTCTGAAGGTCCGGAGACTTATGATTTCAAATCTACAGTCTACGATCTGGGAGGAAGGGTGGAGTTCAACTTCTTCAATTATGGTATAGGCGAGACTTACAAACGTTTGCGTCGTTGGTCGCCGTATCTGACACTCGGAGTGGGGGTGAGTCTTTCTTCATCAGGCGGAAATTCCAGTGTAGCCCCTAACTTACCGATGGGAGCCGGCGTAAAGTTTAAGATTTCTGAACGACTTAACCTATCGGCAGAGTTTACAATGACTAAAGTATTCGGAGATAAGGTTGACGGCCCTTTGCTCAACGACCTAAATACAATAAAGACCGCATTTTATAAAGACACAGATTGGTATTCACGC
>CAMWNL010000107.1 GCA_947175585.1 uncultured Bacteroidales bacterium
GGGATATGGCTGCTCTCCAGCCCGGCATGAGCTTCTATGGCGAATTGCCTGACAGCTACAGTCTCGTTGTCAACACCGAGCATCCGCTCATCGTCAAGATTAAAGATGCAGCCTCTGCAGCTCTTGATGATCAGGTTAAACCACTCGCTGACAAGATTGAAGCTGACAACACCGAAATCACTAAGATTCGTGATGCAGCCAAGGGTAAGGCACTCTCAGCTGAGGACGACCAGAAAGTCAAGGACCTCGAAAAGGCAGTCGGCGAAGCTCGCGACAACGAAACCAAAATCATTAGCGACTACGCCAAGACACAGCCGCTTGTTAAGCAGCTTATCGACCTTGCCCTACTCGGCAACGGTTTGCTCAAAGGCGAAGCCCTCAGCAGCTTCATCGACCGCTCGATCTCATTACTATAATTGGAATTCTAATAATTAAAGTCAAGCTCGCCCTCACCACAAGGCGAGCTTGACTTTTTATAACTCACTATTTATTAAATAATAAGACAAAAGCTATTGAGTATTGAAAAAATTTATCATTTGCAATTGAATTATTTTTCATGAAAAATAATTTCACCATCATCCCATATATTTATAGGATTCTTTATTACAAAAAACTTAAAAGCCCTTAAATATTTATCATATAATTCGGTATCTAAAGTATAATTTATGCAATCTTGTGCATCAGTACCCTTAATGCCTGCTCGCTTTTCCAAATTACACATCACTTTATTCTTAGAATCAAAAACATGATTCATACATAGATAGCAATTAGGAAAACCTTTTAAATAATATATATACGCCACACTCCACTTATAAAATAATGAATGGCTAACTTCCTTATGTCTCATATTATTAACTATTTTATTGTCTTTTGTCTTAACTGTTATTTCCATAAGTGAAGCTGGAAGGCGAGTTAAATAATCATGGCATGTACATCTTGAACGAGCAAAGATTGAACCATTCTTGTATTGAACAAACTTCATAAGCTGTTGTTGAGGTTTAAATTTGTTATCCGCCTTCTCCGAAGCAATACCAAATAAATGTGTAGTGTCACTTTCCCTGATATCATTTGTAACAATACGCTCAACATCTTCTTCCGAATGTACTTCAAATTCAATAATTCGTGCTCCTGAGGTTTTTTTCAATTGCGTACACTCATGCGTTACCAAAATTTCAACAAGTATATTATTATTTGGCCTCTTAGGGTTACACCATAACAAATCGGCTCTAAAGTAATCTCTACCAACTCTTACTTCTTCCTCAATCTTACATTCTGTTAGAGCTTTCTTGAGATTATAATTTATATCATCGATTTGGTAGCAAACATTATCTGATTCCCATATACAATCATTATCCAATTCGGAACAATATCTTTTTTGTTTGTAATTGATAATGATCTCTGAGCTTTCCTCAAACCATTGCTTTATCCTCAATTTTGCATAGGAATGAAGATAAGACTCATAAGAACAATTTTTACTATTATCATGTGAAAAATGATGGATCCTTATATTTCCTCTTTTTGCAATCAATTTACTACCACAATGCGGACAGAAAACATCTTCATTTTTTATGTCGTTTATATGTGTTAGCTTACCATCCTTCGTGATGGCATATTTTTGCTTTGCTTCTTTTTCGATTCCCATAAAGTTTTCGATTAAAGGTCAATAAAATCAATTTTTTTACCCAATGAAACCGCTATTTTCGATAATATGTCGAGCCCAACAGAATATTTACCATTCTCTATTCTACTTAAATTGGCTGCATCAATATTAGCCAGTTTGGCAAGGTCTCTAGCATCAATATGCCGATCTTCTCTTATTTGACGTATTCTTTTACCTATACGTATACGCTCTCCTTGTCTATCTCCGGAACTCATACCTTGAATATAAACTCCGTAACGAACTGAATCTCTCCAAATGTTATTAATCATTTGCTCCTTATCGTCCGAAAAATTTTTATCGAAAATGGCTTCAAGCACATGAAGCTGGTACCTTCTTGTATCTTCATTATCATATATTCCAATCTGACATATTACATCAAATATTTCATTGTCAATTGCGATGACCTTAACCAGACTTGCATCTACTACCGTAGCCTTTGATTTAAAATTTGTAGATAAATTTTTTTTTATCATAATATTATGCCGCATTTATAATGTTGCCGCCACTTCTAAAAATTTTTTCTACAAAATTAAAAACAATATTTAAATTGGCAAATACAACAATTTGGAATTTACAAATATACCAATTTCATTTTGTTATGTTGAACACACACTAATATTGTTGAAATAGTTTGTTTTTATTCAAAAACAAATCATAATTACAAAAATAGTTATACGGTAAGTAATTAGTCTCGAAAATTTGTTGTATATTTGTAAAAAACATTTTGTTATAGGAGACATATTTATGGCCAGGCCAATTGCAGAAACACCAATTTTAACAGGCGAGGACGCTATTCGCTTTGAAAAGCGTATGCGAGAGGTTGAAAGCCTCTCTAATGCACAAAGAGTTGAGAACACGAGAATGCTAAAAGAGGCTGTCGAAGAAGCTAAGAAACATATAACAATTTGCATTTAATGCAGCTCATCAGACTTTCTTCAGATTCGGAACTCTCACACTTTGATTGTGGCGATGAAGATTTGAATAATTTTCTTATAGAGGATGCAAAAGGCTTTCTCGATAAGCGTATAGCAAATTCTTTTCTTCTTAAGGACGAAGATTGTATTGTTGCATATTTTTGTCTACTCAATGATAAAATTAGCAAACAAGAAGTTAGCAATAGTCAATGGAAGAAAATTAGGAAACGTTTCCCGAATGAAAAGAAATTCAGTAGCTATCCTGCGATAAAAATTGGGCGATTTGCCGTCTCTAATTCATATAGAGGTAAGAATATAGGCTCAATGCTGATGAATCTTATTAAAGACACACTCAATTCTAATGCAAATTATTCAGCATTCCGATTTATCACTGTTGACGCTTATCTTTCTGCCATCAGCTTTTATGAGAAAAACGGCTTCATTAAGTTAACTCAAAAAGAAGAGAATCCTCATACTTGTTTGATGTTCTTTGATTTGATGGAGTTACAATAATCAAGTTTCTCATTTTAACAATACTTATTTCGTAAAACTCACAGAAAATATCACTTCCCTGCCTCTTAGGTGGTAGTCGTAGCTGAAGTTGTTGAGGGCGGTGAAAAGTGTGTAAGCGTAGTGGCGAGCATTTAAAAGATTATTTAGCTGGACTCCGAAGCGCCATGACTTATGAGTATAGGTCGCCGATGCATCAAGAAGTGAAATAAATTTCGTAACTCCGGGCGTAAGTTCGTGCCAAGACATTTCGTTACCGATCCCTACATTCATACCCTTAGCAAAGAAAAAATTTAATCGTCCGTTATGAGTCTGAACCAAATAGCTACGTCTGACATCGGCAAATCTTGTAAACGTCTTTGACAGCGACACCGAATAACCTAACTCCACAAACTCAAACGGAGTGGTGTTTATCGATGGTGAAAAAGAGAAACCTCTATTATTATAAGGTATAACTTCATCATTCTGAAACATCTCCTGCCGGACCCAATTATACGAACCTGATAATGAAAACTTGGTTTTTACTGCCTCTATGCGTTTTGTAAGTGATGCCGTTAGGCCGGTAGATTCACTATGAGCCGGACTGTCAACAGTATAACTGCCAATCAAATCGTTATCAACCGACTGCGCGTTCAGTAAATTAAACTGTGTGCGAGAGTGATTAACTGAGGTGTTGAAAAACAACATTTCAATCGGCATCTGGAATTTATAGGCCAAACTGCCGGACAATATTTTATTTTCAGAAATAATGCCTGAGCGAGCGCGCAACCCAATATAGCTGCTCGCCATCGGAGCTGTCAGCATATCGAGTATATCACCTATGCCATGATTATATGATGCGCTCAAAATAAACGATGATTTCGCATTGACATTCCACGTTCCGTGAGCTACTGGATTTATCGTTATCTTGGTTGCCTTCTGCTCGACTGCAACACTTCCATCGTTATGATAATTATATGACTGAGCCTTGACATTTGCTATTACCGTAAAATTAATCACCTGTCGTGGATGACTGTAACTATATTGTGGCATAGCTTCAATTCTGATATCATTACCATAAACCCTGTTATAAGCCTCTCCTGTTATGTCGTGTTTGAGATTGGTTATGATATGTTCGCTGCTTACGGTCATATCAATCGGCAGACTTAGATAATGGGCTTTTCTTTGGAAACTCGCCGAAACGCCGTGCTTAGCTAAAAAGGTTGATGTTCGGGCGCCCTGCATAATCGATTGTCCCGAATCATCCCGGCGGCTGATATCAATCCGACCCTCAGGTCCACCCATATAAGTAAAGTTTGAATATGCCGACCAGCGCATCGCACCTTTTACCCAACACGCACTAAATACATTACGCACGTCAAAAGTCTTCATAGTCTCATCTTGGGATATAAGCTTATCCAAGCGCCATGTCGGTAGCGATGCATCGAAAAAAGCAGCTTTCGCTTCCAAACGTTCGGTAAGGTCAACTTTTTCTGAATTTATACGAAACTCCGTTGTAAGCTCCGGCTTATGTTCTCTCGCATCCGACAATTGTGATTGATTAATAACCAGCTGATCAACGCCATCATAATAGCGTTCAACCGTTGAATAATCATAAGAACTTTTACTATAGGTATACGATGCCTGAGTGCGTAGTTGAGTATCATCTTTAAGCTTATTTAGAAGATTGATTGACACCAATTTATCATCAGGTTTGCGATATCTCTTATTTGGTATCGGAGGTGTCGAACCAGACAATCGTCCAAGTGCAGGCACAAGCAGGTTGGTTTGACTTTCGTTCATACGGTATGCGTGCACTCTAACCATGTCGTTAGCAAACTCCTCGACATTGCTTACTTTAGCTGTGAGTATCGTCTGAAATTTTTTGTTAAACATCATTCCGGCTCCGCCCAGACGATAAAGCGCATCATCGCCCCACCCGGCCGCGGCTTCGTATGTTCCCATTGGTTTGAACTTAGCCCACGGTTCGAGTTTGATATTGATGGCTACATCATCGCTAAACCGATCCTTATCAATTTTCGAATCTTTATGATTGCTCAGGACCTGTACGGCCTGCACATAGTTTGCCGGAATATTATCAGTAGCGAGATTATATTTCCCGTCCAACAGGTCGAGTCCTTCGATATAGAAGTTTTTTATTTGTTTGCCCTGATAAGAAATTGCCCCATTATCATCTATCTGGATGCCGGGAATTTTTTTCATCGCATCTCTGAGCGATATATCGCCTTTGCCTTTAAATGCCTCAAGCCTGAATGTCAGTGTGTCGCCGCGAACATAAACCATAGGGGCCTTAACCGTCACCTCTCTCAGTTCATTGGCTTTCGGAGTCAATACAACATCTACGGTTGAAGTCTTATTGACAATCGTCTCAGAATATTTGGCGTATGACAATCGCTCGACGCTCAGCGTGAGAATATCGGCTGCATTGGATGTCCTGACACTGTATGCTCCGTCAACCTTACTCATAGCGTAACCAACCATTTTCGAACCATCGAGCAACTTTACGATGGCGCTTTCAATAGGTTCACCGCTTTCATCAACCACTTTTCCGCTGATAACAGTCTGAGCAGTGGCGGCCAGAGCCGCCACACTCAACAGAACCAGACTCAGCAGTCGTGAAACACTATTCCAGCTCACGAGCCACATATCCGTTTTCTTTTTTACGCAATGGCACACCATTGAAAACCATCGTAGCATCATTATTTCCACCGGTGGCTTTCATAACGGCTATGGATTTTATAGATTCTACAGGGATGTGCTTTATAGGATCAGAGTAACTTTCAAACTCATTTTTGTTCTTTACAAACTTATTTCGGTCTGTCTTTACAGCGTCAGGCCAATTCGGACGATAAATAGGCACTTCGCCTTTGCGGAAACTGATTGCCTCAAATACATGAACATTATCCTTATCCGCGACTTTCATCACGAGCCCGGGCAGACCTCCGATTTTCCATGGCCCCATAGCAACAGGGATTTCCGGAGTAAACCAAGCGCGCCATCTGCGACCACCATATTCACCCTCGGCTACCATACACTCATAGCCGCAAACAGAGTCAGTCTCTTCGGCGATTTCCCATTCGATAGGATTGACTTCTTCTTCATAAACATAGCAATTGGGAACTATTGAACCAAAGATCGTCATCTTTCCATTGGGCATATTTTGATATACGATTTCGTCAAAAGCATAAATATTTTGCCACTCTCGGTTATCGGCCTCCCTTATGTCATGATCATCGGCACCAAGGCAATGACGAACCGAATCTCCGCCAAAGGTTGTGTAATCACTAAAGCGAC
>CAMWNL010000108.1 GCA_947175585.1 uncultured Bacteroidales bacterium
GAATTAATCACCTCTATTTCAGGATCTGCAGATGAAGGCCGGTTAAAGGCAGACAAAGTGCTGTCGACATAATGGTCTGCAATTCTGAGTTCCGGCAGGATCTGTTCAATATCGGTTATCTTCTTACCGTTTCTAATAATATAACTGCCGGCATATAGACTTTCAGGTGAATTGTCATCTAAATGAGGGATGGCAAACATAACCGCGGCAATAACAGCCAGTAAAGAAACCGAGGCAGCAACTGCTATAAAACGTGTGCGTTTTTGCCGTCTACCGGCAACATTCTCATCTTTTCCAAGGCCGGCATACCAGGCAAACATTTCGCGATAGCATAAAAGATCAGATGCAACCGACTTGCGGCTGTAATAGTCGTAAAGCCTCGATTCTTGTTCGGGCGATGTATCGCCGTCAAGAAACGCTTGAGTCAACCGGCGTGCATCCTCGTCACTTATGACTGATTTTGTTTTAAATGGAAACGCTAAGATTTTCATAATTTTTATTTGTTGGAGAGTTGATGTTTTGTAAATATTTCAGCGACTCGTATTCGTGCGCGAGATAGTGCCGTGCGCACCGCGCCTTCGTTTGAACCGACAATCGCTGCAATTTCCGCGTTTGAGAGGCCATCGATGTGGCGCATCGTTATCAATGCCTGCTGCGCATCGGGCAACATTGACAACACCTTGTTGATTTCATTGCCGGTCTCAGATGTTATCAGCGACTGTTCCGGCGAGGGATGACTGTCGGAGATTAAATCATCACGAAGTTCCAATGACGGTCTACGCGATCTGATGACATTAAGCGACAGACGGTGGACGATTGTGACAGCCAGAGCCTCAGGGTTGTTATATTCATCAAGTGAAGCACGCATTGTCCATAACTTGAGCAGGCAGTCCTGGACAATATCTGCGGCCAGATCTGCATCATCAACCATCGCGTTTGCCCTCGAAAGCAACCTCGGGCGGATAGATATGACAAATTTTTCAAATTCTGAACGGTGCATAAATTTTGATGATTTGTCCTTAAGACACAAAAGTAGCCGAAATGTTACACGCGACAAAGAACTTTTTTCATCAAAAACGGATTTTTATAAAAATCGCTGCCTGATCTCTGATGAGTCAGGCAGCGAGTATACAACGGGTGTTATTTTCTATTTCCTTTAGAAGCTGTATTGCATCATGACTTCACATCGGTTTGCATGACCTGACTGACCGTCATAGTTATTTCGGCGTCCCATCACAACTTCTGCGCCGACACGGAAATCATGAGACAAATTATAGAATCCGTTGATAGTCACATAACGGCCATATCGGTAGGTATCGCCGCCGAGTATTGCGCAATCATATAAGCGAGCCATGCTACCGTTGACAGTCATGAAAAAGTTTTTAGTGAAATTATATGACAGTCCGACCGTCCAGGCCAGAGCACCCGGCGCACGGAGTTGTCCGGCTGTAGTAGACGGCACGAGATCAAAACCGTTTCCACTCAAATCATTTATGTAACGTGTGATACCCTCACCGTAGGCTATATGTCCGAAGTAGCCAAGTCCGGCGGCAATATCGCCCACACTGCTGAGATGGACACCCCACCCCGATTTAAGATGGTTTTTCTCAGTTTCCAGATCACGATAACTCAGACTGCGGTGGATGAATGACAATCTGACATGGTTATTGGATTTCCATGCATACTGGATATATAGAGGTATATCCGGCACACGCTGGGCGATTGCTTCTGACTGACCGCTGACAGTCGAATATGTCGCCGATGGATTTTCAATAGAAATAGCGCCGGAAAAACCCTTGAAAGTCGCAGTCTTATACTGAAACAGCATATTTTTTGCAGTGATCTGTCCCGACGGTCCCTCAGAGTCGATGGTCGGAGCCTGAGCCTCTCCGTCGCAGAATGACGATCTGGCGAGACCGGCTGTCACATGTCCTACATTGACGTAAGCCTGTTTCAGTTTCATCGTGTAGCCGCTCGACGCGCTATTAAAACCGGTCTGTAAATAAACAGTGATCAGACCGAATTTACCGCTTCTGGCCACCATCTTCAAAAACACTGTTGACTGAGATGCATCTGCTCCGAAGCGCTGACGTTGCGCGGGATTGAATGGTACCGGAATATCATAGGTTGCAAAACCGGTGCCGTCAATAGCTCCGTCGATGTCATACATGCCGACACCCTTGACATATCCGCCTACACCGAGGGCGACTTTACCCTGCCGGTCGAAGAATAAGAAACGCGGCGCTCCGGGTTCGTCAAAAGACATTCCTTCGCGAGAATACAAAATGGCTATATTTTCACGGTGTCCGGTTGTCGTAGAGTCTCCGGATAATACTATGGCACGTTCCGGTATATATCCGGGGTTACCGTACTTCTGGGCACACATTGCCGATGGAGTCAAGCATGCTACCGCTGCTATGACTGCAGAGATTTTCGATACTCTCATAAAAGTGTAAGTTGAATTATAGGTTTATAACAAATAGATTGCTTATCATGTTTTAAGCGTACAAAAAAATCCGACGTAAGAACGCCGGATTTTTCAATATCTGATAATAGTATAGCTCTATTACTCAGCAGTCTCAGGATCGAGTACAATCACACGATAGTTATTCTGGTCGAGCAATTGTTTCATGAAATCCTGAACATCTTTTGTCGTGAGTGAGTTAACGACATCTGCGCGACCGTTGAAAGTATCAACGCCGTTGAGCGACCAGCCTGCAATCGAGCCGGCCCAACTATTGTTTTCTTCAAGTGCGGTTGTCGCATCCTTAATCATATATTCTTTAATGGGATTGAGCTCGTCGTCACTTACGTTCTCAGCCATTGAATAGATGAGATCACTGATAACAGCGAGAGTCTCGTCTCGCATTTCAGGCTTCATCGGGAAACCGGTCTGAAGAATTGCATTAACATTACCCAGACGATCCATGTCACCCTCCATACCGATAGAGTAAACAGCACCCATCTCCTCACGCACCTTCTTAAGCAGACGGTTGCTTAGGATCTGAGCTGATACATTTGCTAAAAGTTTATTTCGCAGATTGTAAGGCATGTTGCCGTAAACACCGATAAAGACGAATGTCTGGGGTGTCTCCATCTTGGTCGTGAATTTATCAGTTCCTGCACCGAGAACAAGTTCAATATCACTGTTCAGAACCAATTTGTCAAGATTGCTTCCTCCGGCCGGGAGTGTAGCGATATATTGCTCAACGAGCGGACGTAAAGTTTCGAGATCAATCTTTCCGGTGAATACAAAAGTGTAATCAGAAGCGTCGTCAAGCATAGAGTGGACGATAGCGAGAGTCTGTTCGCGGTCAGCTGCGGTAACGTCTTCTGTAGAGAGCGCTTTCTTGTTGGCTGATTTGAAGAGAGTATCCATCAGATATTTGCTGAAAAGATAGTTGGGAGTAGATTCCTGATTCTTCAGCTGACCAACAACCATATTCTGTGTTGCAGCAAATTCATCGGGAGTAATTTCAAAGTCAGCAAAGCCCATATAAATAAGCTCCATGAGTGTCGGCAGGTCTTTAACTGTCGACATACCGCTGATACCACGATAGTAATCAGAGAATGAGATATCGAGAGACACCTGTTTTCCCTGGAGATATTTCTGAATATCTATAGAAGTATAATCACCCAGACCATGCTGGATCATCGCATAGGGAAGGAATTTGACTGTCGCAGCGTTATTTTCACCGAGAGCTGAAAGACCACCCTTGGCAATCGCGCTGAATACAATTTCATTATCCTTAAAGTCGGTCGGCTTAACAATAACCTTTACACCATTGCTGAGAGTCCATTCTGTCGCACCCCACTGTGAAAGATCGGTTGTAGAAACGATTTTACCGGGAGCCGGGAGCGAAGGAATGAGGGGTTCCTCTTTCATCTGATCCTTGTAAGGCTCGATTTCTTCGTTATCCACGCTCTCCATAGCGGCCTCAAGCTGCTGCTCTGTCGGGATCACGATATTGGGTTTCTCGGGAAGAAGGACCCAAAGCACACGATTATCTTCAGTCACAATCTGCTGCATAAACTGATTGACAACGTCGACATTGATCATCGGTGCAATCTGCTTGTACATCTCATACTCAACAGCGATGCCGGGTATAGGACTATTGTCGATAAAGCTACGCACATATTCCTGGCCATAGGCTGACGACTCAGTATTGTTACGGTTTTCATACAGACGTTCCATCTGAGAAAGGAACTCGGCGCGTGCGCGTTCATATTCACCGACTGTGAAACCGCCCTGGACTGCGCGGAGCACTTCACGGTAAACTGACTGAATAGCCGGGATTACGTCATCGGTCTTAGATGTGGCCTCGATCGACAGAGCCTCTTTAGTGGCTGCCATGAAGAAACGTCCGAGAGAAACATTAGCTCCGGCGATATCAGAATCAGGAACTTTTGCAAGCTCACGGAAACGAGCGCGCAACATCGAAACCATCACCGAGCGCAAATATTCAACAGGAAAGTATGCCTGAGTGTTGCGATACTCGCGAGGAATCAACGGATCAACCTTAAACATCAAATCGAAAGAGACATTACGAACCTCGGGGTCAGCACCGATAGCGTAGATTGTACCGGGGGTGTCATCAACGGGATAGTAAACACGCTCTTTGGCGTTTTCGGGCATTTTGACAGAGCCGAAAATCTCTTTAATCTTTTTCTCAATCTCGGCAGGATTAATGTCACCTACAACGATGATACCCTGCTGATCGGGACGATACCAAGTGTGGTAGTAATCGACAAGAGCCTGATAAGGGAAATTATCGACAACCTCCATCGTGCCGATAGGCAGACGCTCGCCATAACGGTTATCAGGATAAATAGTAGGGAGTATTTTTTCGATCACACGCATTTCACCGACCATAGACTGACGCCACTCTTCGTGAATAACTTTACGCTCCGAGTCAATTTCATCAGGTTCGAGGCTAAGTGCGCTCGCCCAGTCATGGAGGATAAGCAGACATGAGTCAACTACGGCAGGGCGAGCCGGTACATTATTAATACGGTAAACAGTCTCGTCGACATCAGTGTAAGCATTGAGGTTGTGACCGAATTTCACACCAACCGACTCAAGCCAGTCAATAATTTTATTACCGGGGAAATTCTCAGAACCATTGAAACACATGTGTTCGAGGAAGTGAGCCAGACCGCGCTGGTTTTCTTCCTCAAGAATCGAACCTACTTTCTGGGCGATGTAGAAGTCGGCCTGACCCTTGGGGTTTTCGTTATGACGAATGTAATAGGTCAATCCGTTTGGAAGCTTGCCGATACGTACATCTTTGTCAACCGGCAGCTGTGCGGTCATCTGGTTCGCTTGCGCCCAAACAGCCAAATTAGCTGTCATGACAACCGCAAGAGTCATTAAAAGCTTGATAACTCGTCTCATCTTGGTTTATTAAATCAGTGATTATGAAATTATTATTTAATACAAAAGTACAATTTCCTTTTTAATTAGACTCGCATATCGTCCAAAAAGTTTCACATTAATTTATTTATTATACTTTTTTCAATCAAAATCACCACTTCAACCTCTCCCCTCTCACAATTTATCCACTTAAAATGTGATTATGGCTCAAAACTTGCCGATATCGGCAAGTTTTGCTATATTTGCACATTATTTAATACAAATTTCTTGCCGATAGATGAATTATATTTCTGTAAAAGAATGGGCTGAGAGGCACGACATTTCAGAACGAACCGCCCGTAACTACTGTGCTAAAGGTAAAATTGACGGAGCATATTTAACCGGGAAGACTTGGAATATCCCCGCTGATGCCGAACTGCCCGGAAGAAAGAAGACTGCTAAGATCTCTCCACTGCTTACCGCTTTGAGAGAACAAAAGGCAGCCAAACTTAAAGGTGGAATTTATCATCGTGTTCAAATCGACCTGACATATAACTCAAACCATATAGAGGGCAGTCGTTTGACCCACGACCAAACGCGCTATATTTTTGAGACAAACACCATTGGAGTTACCAACGATGCTGTAAACATTGATGATATAATCGAAACAACCAATCACTTCCGGGCAATTGACTACATCATCGATAAAACTGATGGCAAGCTAACAGAAGCCTTCATAAAGCATCTTCACTTATTGCTTAAATCCGGAACATCTGATGAACAAAAGGAGTGGTTTAACGTAGGTAATTACAAAAAACTCCCTAACGAAGTAGGAGGGAATGACACTGTTGAGCCCGAAAATGTCAGTCGTGAAATCAAAGCATTATTGAGAGAATATAACGCAAAGGAAAAGACTTCATTTGAAGATATCATTGATTTTCATCAACGATTCGAGGCTATCCATCCCTTTCAAGACGGGAACGGTCGAACTGCCCGATTGCTGATGAATCTGATCCTCATG
>CAMWNL010000109.1 GCA_947175585.1 uncultured Bacteroidales bacterium
GGACCGCTGACCGGATCCTACGCCCGTGACGTGAGAGTTTGCATCTATGACGGCAAAATGCACCCGGTTGACTCAAATGAAATATCATTCAGACTTGCCGGCCGCAATGCGTTCAGCGAAGCGTTCCGCAACGCCAATCCGAAGGTTCTCGAACCGGTCTATGACGTAGAGGTGCTTGTGCCGGCCGACGTAATGGGCGATGTCATGAGCGACCTTCAGGGACGACGTGCTATCATCATGGGCATGAGCAGTGAAAATGGCTTTGAAAAGATCAGCGCCAAAGTGCCATTGAAGGAAATGTCAAGCTACTCAACTGCATTGAGTTCGATCACAGGTGGCCGCTCATCGTTCACGATGAAGTTCTCAAGCTATGAACTCGTGCCCGGTGACGTTCAGGAAAAACTCCTCAAAGACTACGCAGAAAATAACAAAGAAGAATAAGAACTTTCTTAATCTTGCTATAGGAAGGGGCGGCCCCGGTGCCGTCCCTTTTCTGCGTATATACATGCTCCAACATAATTATTTTTGCACAGATGCCGAAAAATGAGTATTTTTGGAGTCCGAATCACACGAAGAATGTCAAAACTTACACGTAAATTTACCATATTAGCGGCCCTGTTGTGTATCCTGCCTATGTTTGCGCAAAAATCGGCTCAGGCCGGACAATGGGCGCTCCCGGTCATTTCTGTAGCCAATATGAGGTCAAAACCATCGCACAGTGCTGAACTTTCAAGTCAGGCTCTTATGGGTATGCCCGTAAAACTTATAGAACGCCAGGGCGACTGGTGGCTCTCTCAAACACCCGAGGGATATGAAGGCTGGATCAACCGCAACTCACTGGCCATCATGTCGGCTGACGAAATGAAACGCTGGCGCTCGGCCGACCGTGCCGTCGTAACGTCAGCCTATCAGACCCGTTGCTTCAGAACTCCTGACAGTCAGAGCGTAAACGATGTCGTCAGTGACCTCGTTAACGGCGATATTGTCGAACTCGGCCACGAAAAAGAAACCAACGGCATGACCTCCATAGTGCTACCTGACAGGAGAAAGGCGTGGGTCAAAAGCGACGATATAACGCCAATCGACGAGTGGGCCGGACAAGAGTTTAACGCACAAAAGATATTGGATATGGCTCGATCGATGTACGGGCAACCATATCTTTGGGGCGGCACATCGACCAAAAGTCTTGACTGCTCCGGTCTGACAAAAGTGTGTTATCTATCCAACGGCATCATTCTTCTCCGCAACGCTTCGCAGCAGGCCGGGACAGGCAAACGCATCGAGGCCGCTGACTGGCGCGAGTTCCGGCCCGGTGATCTCGTGTTTTTCGGCAACGGCTCAACCGGCAAAGTCACTCATGTCGGCATCTATGAAGGCAACGGCAAGTATATTCACTCCTCAGGCATGGTCAAGCGCAACAGCCTCGATAAAAATGCTCCGGATTATCTGAACCTGACACTATTAAACTGTGTCCGAATTAACGGTTCACAAGGTAACGACGGCATCACGCGGGCCGCTGACCATCCTTGGTATTTCAATATAAAATAATGAACAGAAGGAAATTCTTACAGACAAGCGCACTCGGAGCCATGATGACGGCAGTGTCGCCCATATCGTTTTCGGCATACGGCAAGTCGACTGTTAAGACCGGTACACCGGGACGGTTGAATCTGTCGTTCGCGCCTTACGAACTTCAACTCAAACATGCTTTCAATCTGGCCAAATCACAGCGGACGACCACGCCTGATGTACAGGTGGAGATTGAATATGACGGACTCACGGGTTACGGCGAAGCCTCAATGCCTCCTTATCTCGGAGAGTCTGTGGCGACGGTGACATCGTTTCTGTCAGGATTAGACCTGAACCAGTTCAACGACCCTTTCAGAATCGAGGAAATCCATGATTACATGGAAAAAGTCGCTCCCGGCAACCGCGCAGCGAAAGCCGCGGTCGATATTGCACTTCACGACCTTATGGGTAAGATAATGAGGCAACCGTGGTATAAGATATGGGGACTTGACCCGTCGAAAGCGCCATGCACATCGTTCACGGTCAGCTACGACGCAAACCCCACCGAACAGAAGGCAAAAATCGAGGAAGCGTCACCCTATAAGGTGATTAAGGTTAAAATGGGACTGGATCACGACAAAGAACTCGTCGAGGCCATACGCCGTAGCACCGACGCGCCGATATGCGTCGACGCAAACCAGGGATGGAACGTCAAAGAGGCCGCCCTCGAAATGTGTCACTGGCTCAACGACCGGGGTTGTCTGTTTGTCGAACAACCGATGCCCAAGGACATGATCGACGAGACAGCGTGGCTCAGGGAGCGGTCTCCGCTGCCGATTATCGCCGACGAATTTCTACAGCGTCTGCCCGACGTCAGACGTGCGGCGCAGGCCTATGACGGAATCAATATCAAGCTGATGAAGAGTACGGGCATGCACGAAGCCTATAAGATGGCCGTCCACGCCAAGGCGCTCGGCATGAAAGTGATGCTTGGGTGTATGACCGAGACTTCGTGTGGCGTGACTGCTGCGGCCCAGCTTTCGCCGATGGCCGACTGGGCCGACCTTGACGGCAATCTGCTGATTGCCAACGACAGGTTCGACGGTCTCAAAATCGTCGACGGCAAAGTGACTATACCCGACAGACCGGGTATCGGAGTTTTACCTCTTAAAGCGTAATGAATATATTAACCGATGGTTTACCCACAGACGATTGAACATAAGATAGGATTTGACACGGTCAGACAGCAGGTTAACGAACTATGCACCTCGCAACATGGCCGCAAAATGTGTGAACTGATGGAGTTTTCGGGAAATCGCGACGAAGTTGTCGCGCGACTCGAAGAAACAGCCGAGATGGTCAGAATCATCGAAGGTGAATTTGATTTTCCGATCGGCAATATCCACGACATGGATCATGTAATCGGAGCGATGCGCGTGGAGGGCACTCACGTCAGCGCTCAGGAGTTACTTAGGCTACGCGCATCGATGGAGACAATGTCTGAAATCGCGTCGTTTTTCAAGAGCGCCCGTGATGACGAGGGAAAATCGACCTACCCTCGCCTCGACGCTGTGGCTCTGACTCTTATAACATTTCCCTCGCTCGTCAGCGAAATCAATCGCGTCATCGACCGCTGGGGCAACGTCAAAGACAACGCTTCACCGGCTCTCGGCGAGATACGCCACTCGCTATCAGCCATGAACGGATCGATCAACTCGCTGATGCGTAAGGTTGTCAGCCGTGCTGTCAAAGACGGAATTATCGAGCCGGACACCACTCCGTCGGTGCGCGACGGTCGTCTCGTGATACCTGTGTCGCCTATGTACAAGCGTAAGATATCAGGTATCGTCCACGATGAATCGGCGTCCGGTAAAACCGTGTTTATCGAGCCGGCCGAGGTCGTCGAAGCCAATAACAGGATGCGCGAACTGGAGATAGAGGAGCGCCGTGAAATCATCAAGATACTTATAGCGCTGACTGACAAACTGAGACCTCATGCTGAGGAGATCGCTGACAGCTTTGAGACGCTCGGAGTGTTTGACTTTATTAATGCCAAGGCCAACTTTGCTATCGCCAACGACGCGGCGTTGCCTCGCGTGGGTCGTGACTGCCGCTCTGACTGGCATGGTGCGTTTCACCCGGTGCTTCGCCAGAGTCTCGCACGACAGGACAAAGAAGTCGTAAAACTCGACATAGCGCTGACTGCTGACGACCGCATCGTCGTGATTTCAGGGCCGAACGCCGGTGGTAAATCAGTGACACTTAAGACCGTCGGCATCGTTCAATACATGGCTCAGTGTGGGTTGCTCCCTACTCTGGCCTCTCACTCTACGCTCGGAATATTTGAATCAGTATTTATCGACATCGGTGATGATCAGTCGATTGAAGATGATCTTAGCACGTATTCATCGCATCTTCGCCACATGAAGACTTTTCTCGCGCGCGGCGGACGCCGGACGATGATACTCATCGACGAATTCGGAGCCGGCACCGAGCCTCAGATCGGTGGAGCGATAGCTCAGGCGCTGCTAAAGAGGTTTAACGACAAAGGCATGTGGGGCGTCGTGACCACCCACTTCCAGAACCTCAAGCTGATGGCCGAGGACACTCCCGGTCTTATCAATGGTTCGATGCTCTATGACCGTCATCTGATGAGACCGCTGTTCAGACTGTCGGTCGGTAACCCCGGCAGTTCGTTTGCTGTTGAAATCGCCCGTAAGACAGGCTTGCCGGAAGATGTTATCTCCGATGCCGAAAAACTTGTAGGCAGCGACTATATAAACGCTGATAAATATTTGCTCGACATCAACCGCGACAAACGCTATTGGGAGAATAAACGCGCCTCGGTCAAACAAAAAGAGAAAAAGCTCGACGAACTGCTCGAAAAGTATGGAGCCGAGGCCGAGGCCTTGCGCCTGCGCCGTCGCGAAATCATCGAAGACGCTCGTAAAGAGGCTGTGAGGATAATCGAAGGCAGTAATGCAGCTATTGAAAAAACAATCCACGACATACGTCGCTCCCAGGCCGATAAGGAAAAGACTCTCGAAGCCCGTAAATCTCTGATTGAAAAGAAAAACAAGCTTGGCGACGAAAATGGCAACCGTGACAGTCACGATCTGCTCGACCGTGCGGAGCGCAGAACTAAAAATAAGAAACGAAACGCTAAGCCCTCGGCAGATACATTGCAGTCGAAGACCGACCGTCCGATTCAAGTTGGCGACAACGTGTTGCTCGACGGCGGCGGCACTGTAGGCACCGTGACTGAGATTTCAGGCAAAAATGCAACCGTCATATTCGGCAATCTGACTACTACAACCAAACTCGACCGGCTCACATTGACGATACGCAAGGCCGACAGCGGAGCCAAGAAAGCAGCCTCGTTTGTCAGCGTTGCTACTCGCGACGATATGCGTGAACGTCAGTTGAAATTCAAACCGGATATAGATGTGAGAGGTATGCGAGTCGATGAAGCTCTGCAGGCTATCACATATTTCATTGACGATGCTGTCCAGTTCAACAGTGTAAGAGTCCGCATCCTACATGGCACCGGCACGGGGGCGCTCCGTCAGGCTATACGTGAATATCTCGACACTGTCAGCGCCGTCCGCGCTTATCATGACGAAGATGTGCGCTTCGGAGGTGCCGGAATAACCGTGGTCGAATTCTGACACGATTTGCATATAGCAATTTGCGCGTTCATTCTTGAAGAAATCAACTATTTTTCATATTTATAGCAGGAATACTTTGCAAAAATCATTTTTATTACTAATTTTGCGGCACGATTGACACACAATCGGTCAATATTGATAAACCAATTTTTATTTTTTATGAAAAAGCTTTACTTATTTTTGTTTTCGGTGCTATGCATCGCCTTTGTATCAAAGGCTGACCGCACCTACACATTTAAATTCACGGTCGAAGAACCGGAAAATGTGACAGTCAAAGTATGCGACTATTACGATGACGAAAAAATTCTTGAGGAATTTGAAGTAGTTAAAGGTCTCAACACCTATGAATTTACTTCAACTGACGGAGCAAACATGTATATCAACACTGTTGAAGGCAAAGTGCTCAAAGTTCACGAAGAAGACGGAAGCGTCAACTACGATGTTAAAGACAACGCTCTCAAGATCTATCTTTCTCCCTACGATTGGGGCTGGGGTGGTCCTGCCGAGTATACCTACACTATCAAGACATTTGATGAGACAACTTTCCGTCCCAACACTGTCAAGGTTACTCTCGACAATCCCGAAGGCATAAGAATGACTCTCCGTGGCGGCAGCGTGATCAACACTGATAAGACAGAGTATGAAATCCCGTTCAATGAGGAATATGAGGACATGCTGACAATCCGTAAGGCAGATCCCGAAGACCTCATCTACAAAATCACCGCCAACGGTCAGGAAGTGATTAAAGATCGTCTGGAGTATAACATCCCTCTCGTTGACCGTAGCGATGTTGACGATATCAAATATATCACTGATGTCGTAATCACTCAGGACTTCCCCGAAGGTGTAATGTACACAGTTAAGTTTGTCTTCACTAACGGCGATCCCGGCTGTATTTCTTCTGTGACTTATGGAAATGACACAATCGCTGACTTTGCTGGTGCTGAAGGCTTCCAGGTGCGCCCGGGCAAAAAGCTCACCGCAAACTTCAACCGCGATGATTATAAGATTATCTCTTATCAGAAGAATGACGACGAACCCTACGAGTCATCTTATCTTTCGCTTGCCGCTGAAGTGATCGGAGCTGATTTCACTCTGACTGTTACCGCCGACAAATATACTTATTCTGACGGTGTAATTGTAGTTGATGATCCCGATGCCGTTAAGGTTACAAGATATGATTATCCCTACAC
>CAMWNL010000110.1 GCA_947175585.1 uncultured Bacteroidales bacterium
TATTGGCTGACTCCGTTGAGCAATCCTTTGCCCACGTCGGACACTATCTGTGCTCATAGGAGGCAGACTTTCATTTTCACTTAAGTATGCCAGAAGTTGAATGATTGCATCATCGTCTTCGTTCTTTTCTAGGTCCCTAAATAAGGAAAGAATACATATTGGATGGCAAATTTCAGGCTATAGTTCGTAACACTGAATTAAATAATGTATTTTATTATATCGTAAGACAAATCTCTATAAAATTTGTCTTAATAATATAATAACCATTTAACTTAAAGCACATATAAACATCAATTAACATAATGAAGCACACTATTTATTTGTTTAAAGATACCAACAAGCATCATCCCACGAGGATGCTTGTTGATACTAATTTTATATCCAATAAACAGTCAATGAGCTTTATCCATAAGCAAATAAATAGGTTTAAAATTAAGGGTATTAGCTTTACCTTTCTATTGTTCTCTTTGTTTACTGTGGTTTTTATTTCGTGTTCTCTCACTGCCTCACATTACCAAAAGACTCTTAAAGAAGTTGAAAAAGTGATGCAATCTAATGTCGACAGTGCGATGGAAATGTTGGATGCCATCGCCCCATCAGACCTAAAAGTCGATTCAATGCGAGCCATGTATCATTACCTACACGCTTTAGGACACATACGTCAGAATCGCTCAATGATTGGTGACTCGCTCATTGCTTTCGCTCATGAGTATTATCGGAGAAAAGATATTGTAAGAGACATACGAAGCGGTACAGCTTATGCATGGTATAAGTTTTGGGCAGGAGATACTCCCGGAGCTCTCGCTATGCTTGACTCTATCGTAAGTCTATCCAATGTGCCCGATTCCTTAATCACACCAACTCTACGCATCCGCGTACTGCTTGGGGCATCAGAATATCAGGGTAATATACTGATACCGTTTGCGCAGAGACTGAAGTCGATTGAAACAGATACTATCCGTCAAATAGAGGCAAAATATATGCTTCTGAGTGCATATGAATGTGCTGAAAAACTTGACTCGGCATTGTTGCTCTCAGAAGAACTGATTGAATATGCCCGTTCACACAAGTGGGGAGACAAACAATTTATGTTTGAATTGGAGCGAGCTCAGATTTTAGGAGAGATGGGACGCACTGCTGAGAGCGATGAAGTTGTGGAGGGTATTTTCCGAAAATCTTCGCGGGATAATGGCGCTGCCGACTACCTTCACATGCAGCTTGCTATGAATGCACTTAACTCCGGAAATTTAAGCCTCGCCGGAAAAGAACTTGCTATTGCAGACAGTTTCGCCGTTAAATTCCGAAAAGAAGATGACATTTACTATCGAAGTTACAGCAATCTTTTGCGCACTATGATCGACTTTAAGCAGAATGGCAAGATGAAGCTCGTGCATGTCAATGGTTTGAATAATCGTCAGCAGGAGCGTTACAACCGGGCTAAAGCTTCACAGTGGGAGAGTGAGCGCAGTGCTTTGCAACAACAGGGACGGGCGCTGGCGCTCAAAGCAGAGAGTCAGCACAAGACGGTCGTTATTCTCGTCATTGCCATTTTTGCTTTTCTTATACTGGTAGGTGCTGCGTGGATCATAACGTACCGCAGACAGCGTGAACGTGAAAATGAGGAACGTGCCGAGGCATTGGAGAAGATGGTGGATGAACTAAAGTCTACCCCGATTCCGGTGCAAACAGAAGTCCATTCGCCTGAGGCTTTGCGACGGGCCATGCTTCAGCAACTTGGCATTATCAAGATGGTAGCTGAGACTCCGACAGAGCAAAACCGTGAGATGCTGCGCAAAATCTCATCTATTGAAAGTGATACGGATGGTGAACTCGTCAATTGGAATAGTGTGTTTGAACTTATCAATACACTCTATTCAGGATTCTATGATAACCTCCATACCGCTTATGGCAATGCTCTAACACCAAAGGAGGAGCAGATAATAGTGCTGATGGTTGCCGGCTTTTCAACTAAGGAAATCAGTGTAATAACTGCGCAGACAACATCAACAATTTATGTGCGTAAATCATCTATCCGTAAGAAACTTGGTGTCCCTGAAAAGGAGGATATTGTAACATTTTTACGAGAGAAGGTCCACAATTAAGACCGATTAAGCCCCGACAACCGGATATTAAGACTTTTAAGAAATATAACCGCTGATTTTCAGTTGGTTGCATTTTTAGTATTAAGACTTTTATATTTGGCATTAAGATGCTTTTAGATATAATTTTGCATCAGGAAATTAAAAAAACTTATGCATATGAAAAAGAAAATCGTAATGCTCGCCATTGCTATAATAATGGCACAAGCCACACTAATATCGTGTGGTTGGAATGTCGGACAAGGCGACAAGCGCAACCGCAATATCGAGGCAGCTACCCTCAATTATCTTGACTCAATCCCAGAAGTTGAATATATAGGGTTGGCAGATACGCATGATCTTGAGGATGGCAAATTTCAGGCTGTGGTAATCTTTAATGTAACAGACTCCGCTGGAAACAAAACGGAGTGTAATGCACGTGTGACAACCAACGGCGATGGTTCGGAAATCCTTTCATGGAAAGACCTCGACAGTAGTGTACTCAGCGATACCAAACAGAAAATCACCGACAAGATGGAAGAAAAAGGCATAAACTTTGTTGACGGTAGCCTTATCGACGCTCTTATCGAAATCAAAAAACAGACACGATGAAACATACTATTTCATTACTGATTGCAATCTTTGCAGTCTTCTCGGCTTTTAGCCGCGACATAAAAGGCCGTATCCTTGACGAAAACAACGCTCCACTTGAATATGTAAATGTTGTACTCTACTGCGACTCAACATTCATAGCCGGAGGTATATCCAATGCAGAAGGATTCTTCTCAATACCTACGGATACAGACTGCGAGCTGAAGGCTAAGGTGTCATTCGTGGGTTATGAGACCTTTACAACAACTGTACCTCAATCCGGTGATATGGGTGTCCTTACACTTCGTCCTTCCGCAGTGAAACTTGGAGAGGTCGTAGTTAAAGCAACACGCCCTACCACCACAATGAAAGGTAATGCATTGGTGACTAATGTCGAGGGAAGTTCCTTAGCAATCGCTGGTACTGCCAACGATGTTCTTGTGCGGGTTCCTATGGTTATAGACAACGACGGCACTCTTGAAGTGTTTGGTAAAGGTGCTCCCACAATCTACATCAATGGTCGTAAAGTCAATGATCCTCAGGAACTCTCTCAACTCAATTCCCGTGACATCAAAAATGTAGAAGTCATAACTAATCCCGGCGCTACATATGCAGCGGATGTGAAGTCAGTAATACGCATCCGCACGAAACCACCCAAAGGAGATGGCTTTAGCGGGACTCTGCGTACTGATAACGGATTTCAGTATTACTTCCGCACAGGAAACTCCGTTGACCTCAAATACCGCACAGGTGGACTTGAAATCTTCGCCAACTACGGCTGGTGGAGAGGAAACACCCGCTTTGACCGTCTTAATGATATGAATACTACAATATCCAAAGGTATGTATCGTCAGTATGTAAGCACAATAGGTAAAGAATCGTATAATGACATGACCGGTAAACTGGGTTTTTCATATATGATCAACGACCGCCACAGTATAGGTGCCTACTATCAGAACAGTTGGAACCGACACCATACCGACGGTGCAATCCCAAGCGAGATCTGGCAGGATGGCGCGTTACTCGATACCTATAATTCAGAGGTACACAATCAGTCTACGGCTGTACCACGCCACTATGCCAATATCTACTACAATGGAATCGTCGGCAAGCTCAACATTGATTTTAACGCAGACTATATATGGTACAAGAGCCGTGAGGTGACGTTCAATAATGAAATCAGCGAAATGGGCGATGACCGCGAGGTAAACACAACATCAACTAACCGCAACCGAATGTTTGCCGAAAAACTGGTGATGACTCATCCCTTATGGAAAGGTCAGATTCAAGTCGGTCAAGAATATACCAATAGCCGGACAACAAATCTTTTCTCAGCCAATATCCCTGAAACTCCTGATGCCGATAATCGTGTGGACGAGAGCAATATCGCAGTGTTTGCAGAATTAGGACAACGATTCGGACGCTTTATGATGGGCGTAGGTCTGCGTTATGAGCATGTTAAGTTCAACTACTATGAGATGGGACTGCTTCAAGACGGACAGAGCAAAGCCTACAATAATCTTTTCCCCTCACTCAATGTCGCCACGCAAGTCGGCAAAGTCAGGATGGGGCTTAACTATACCGGCAAGACAGTTCGGCCCGGATATAGTCAGCTTGACGGTGCGGTAAGTTACATCAACCGTCTTACATACGAGACAGGCAATCCCTATCTGAAACCGACGAAGTTGCAGACTGTAGAATATATGGCCCAGTGGCGCCGATTCTTCGCTCAATTCTCTTACACCTACTTCAAGGACGGGGTCTATCATATCACCGAACCTTACGGCCCGGATGACGAGGCTACTATAATCCGCACAGCCAATCTTGACCATCGTCACTATATGCAGGCTTTTGTGGGTGGTAATTTCCAAGTGGGAGTATGGCAACCTAAAGTGAATGTCGGGATGATGAAGCAATGGCTTAGTCTTCCTGTAAATGGCGAGACGATGAAGATGAACACTCCGATCTTCATGTTCCAATGGCAGAACGCAGTTCATCTTCCTTTTGATATTTGGCTTAATGTTGATGCACAACTGATGACTCGCGGCTGGGACAACAACACACGTCTGACAAATACACCGTGGTATGTCAACGCCAAGATTTACAAGGGATTTTTCAAGGATTCCTTCAGTGTAACTGTCGAGGCTAAGGATTTGTTCGACTCTGCCCGAAATAATTTCTATCTATGTAGCGATGCTGTTCAGATACTGCAAAAAAACCTCTCACCCGGTCGTTCGGTAATGCTTACACTTCAGTACCGTTTCAATACTACACGCGACCGATATCGTGGTACAGGTGCAGGAAATACTGAAAAATCACGATTCTAATATCACATAGAAGATTTCAGAAACATACATAATTCATGCAAGAATAGAGACGCCTGACATAGATGCCAGGCGTTTCTGTACATATTGCCTTAGAAAAGAGATCCTGGACATCAACGAGTCTATAGTGAATTTTGGGTCAACAATGAGCGTGACGAAGATATATGTCTTGTACCAATAGAAAAAATTCTTCAAGCTTCTCATTAACTCCTGATTAGTAAGAGTTTTCTCAATAGTGTAAAGTACTATTGAAGAATCTAATCAAGTACAATCGTTTCAAGAAATTACTACACCACAGAATCCTTACATCATATACTTTAGATGAAAGTATATGAAATAAAATATAATCATTCTCGTATACTATTTTATTAGATCCTATTTGACTTATAGCTTTCCAGAACATTACTAATCGCAACGATCATTAGGTACGTATAACAACCAACGATCAAATTCTAAACTATTCTCACAGACTAATATAAACTAAATCAATAACATAACGGTTAGTCAACGATTTTAACATTGCTTCGATTAACAATCGACCTTGATTCTGAGTATAAGAATCCCGTTCATATAAGTTTACAAGAATTCTGGCATCCATAAGATAGGCAGAAGACTTTGCAACAGCCTTTATATCAACAAGAGAAACACCGTCATACATACAATCAGGATAATTCCCTACAAGAGTATCAGGAAACACACTGTTAACAACGTGTTTATTATGGTCTGACCCTTCAATCTCATAGTGGAAATTCCCCGATAAAACATATCCAAAAGTCGTTGATCTCTCACCGTGACGACAAAGATACTCACCTTCATTGAAAGCGACAAGAGTTCCATACCGTTGAATCAGGTCATGCCAAAACTGAAGATCAATATCTTCCATATATGTGTTCAAGATTCTTTCCATAGTGCAAAGTTACTAAAAATTTCTGATATACGAAAGATGTATAACTCTGACTATGAGATATGTTTTTAAGTATTAGCAAAAATTGAGTGTTGACACGATAAAACAATAGACAGACCAAGCATTGAAGCCTGATCTGTCTATTGGCAAAAGTCAAATTCCGGCATGACGTGACGGAAAACGTGGTGGACTAACCGGAAGTGGATAGCGAGGCAGAGGCTCCGCTACCATTGAGGGTATATGCCCATGCTCGTTATTGGTCGGCTGAACGGTAACGGTGTTTGAGGTTGTTTCTGCCTTGACATCTGGTTGAGACTGCTGGGATTGCTCCTGCTTATTCTCCTTCTCCGTGCCGTCATTCTCATCGTGTTTTGGCGCAAGTTCAGCCGTAATCTTGCGGTCGAGTGCGGCAAGTTCGGATTTGAGCTGCTTCAACTCATCCTCCTTGCCCCACGTCTTGG
>CAMWNL010000111.1 GCA_947175585.1 uncultured Bacteroidales bacterium
TTATACAATCCGGCTCTTCCGGGATCTCGTTTCGGTGTATCAGCAGAGCAATTGCCAACACTTCCCGACGGAATTGAAGGTCTACATTTCCATGCCTTATGCGAATCAACGAGCTACGATCTGGAAAAGGTTCTCGAAGCCTTTGAACAGCAATTCGGACACCTTCTCGACAAAGTCAAATGGGTCAATATGGGAGGCGGTCACCTTATGACCCGTCAAGGCTACGACACCGACCATCTAATCAACCTGCTTAAATCTTTCAGGCAACGGCATCCGGGTGTAGAGGTGATACTTGAACCGGGCAGTGCATTCATGTGGCGTACAGGAGATTTGATAACTTCGGTGGTTGACACCATTGAAAATGACGGTATCCGCACAGCCATCGTCGATGTGTCATTTGCATGTCACATGCCTGACACACTTGAAATGCCTTACAAACCAGCAATCTCGGAAAGCGTCGACCCATCCGATGACAAACCGACTTACCGATTAGGAGGTAATTCCTGTCTCAGCGGAGACTATATGGGAGACTGGACATTCGACCGGCCACTAAAAATCGGAGACCGTCTGACTCTCGAAGACATGAACCATTACACTACCGTTAAGACAACTATGTTTAACGGTATTTCTCATCCGGCCATCGTACTCGCTTCATCAGAAGACGCCAACGACTGCACAATCCTACGAGAGTATACCTACGAAGACTACAAAAAACGTATGTGCTGAAATTCCAAATCCAATGTCAATACGATACTCAGTCATCATACCTGTCTATAATCGCATAGACGAAGTCCGCGACTTACTGATAAGTCTCGAAAACCAGACTGTCAAGAATTTTGAAGTTATTATAGTCGAAGACGGGTCGACTCAAAAATGCGATACTGTTGTAGACGAAGCTAAGGCTCGCGGACTTAACGTGAAATATTTTTACAAGAATAACGAAGGTCGCTCCATAGCAAGAAACTACGGTATCGAGCGTTCATCGGGAGATTACTTTATATTTTTCGATTCTGACTGTGTGATTCCGCCGTATTATTTCAAAACCATTGACCGCGAACTCGCCTCAAATTATCTTGATTGTTTCGGTGGACCGGATGCAGCTCACGAATCGTTTTCTGACGTTCAGAAGGCTATCAACTATTCGATGACCTCGTTTCTGACAACCGGCGGAATACGCGGTGGAAAAATTAATCTTGAAAAATTCGTTCCGCGCACATTCAATATGGGTTTTTCGAGAAAAGTCTTCAACAGAGTTGACGGTTTCAGAGAGATGTTCTCTGAAGACATCGACATGAGTACACGTATTAAACAAGGAGGTTTTTCGATTGGTCTAATCAGACAGGCACCAGTGTGGCACAAACGCCGCATTGATATGCGGAAATTTCTTCGTCAGGTCTATGTTTTCGGCATGTCACGCATAACCCTCAAGCTTCTCTATCCTGACTCACTGAAACTTGTCCATTGCCTCCCGGCTGTATTTGTCATCGGATGTATAATCCTGATTGGTTTAGGTATTTTTGTATCCCCATGGTTTATTCTTCCAATAGCTGTTTATTTTATTCTCATCTTCGTCGGAGCTGTTGTATCAACCCGCAGTTTTAAAATCGGTCTACTTGCTGTCCCTGCTGCAATTATACAGCTATGGGGCTATGGATGTGGTTTTATCAAGGCTTTTTTCACCAAGATTATTCTTAAACAAGGAAGAAATATCAACGAGGAAATACTGATACGCAAAGGTAAATAATTTCATTTAGACACCATGATTAACGAAGATTCTGCAAAATCATCTCCCGAAGTCCGAGAACGCCTGATTAAAGAAATGTCAAGTGATGAGCGTCCGAGAGAAAAGGCCATGCGCCACGGCATTAAGAGCCTTACTGACACCGAGCTTATGGCTATAATTTTCAGCACCGGCTTAAAGGGTAAATCAGTGATAGAACTTAGCCGTGACATCCTCAGCGACAACCACAACCACCTATCAATGGTTGCGCGTCTTTCGGTCAATGAGATGCTCAAACGCTACAAAGGTATAGGTCCGGCCAAAGCTATAACTCTACTTGCAGCACTTGAGTTAGGATCTCGTTCAGCCGCAGATGCAGCGCGAATTGACAATCCACCGGTTTTATCGTCAGATATGGCTTATAAATTAATGAAGCACCATTTTGAACGCCTCGACCATGAGGAGTTCTGGGTGCTGTTGTTGTCTCAAAGCGGAAGAGCTATCCGCGAGATAAAAATAGGACAAGGCGGAGTGACAGGCACAGCCGTAGACGTAAAACTTATAATGCGCGCTGCGATCGAACACCTCGCATCAGCAATGATTGTCTTTCATAACCATCCTTCAGGCACATTAAGACCGAGTCCTCAGGACGATGCAATCACACGCAAGATTGCCGAAGCGGCCAAATTAATCGATACCCGGCTCAACGACCACATCATCATTACTGATGGAGATTACTTCTCATATAACGACCAAGGCCGTTTGTAGAGCCGGATATCAAGTTATGACTAACGTTTGTCTGTATTTCCTTCGTAATAATTAACAAAGGCCTGATTAACCAGCCTTACACCTCCAGGAGTTGGATAGTCTCCTGAGAAATACCAGTCGCCGGGATGATTGGGTATAGCCTTATGAAGACCCTCAAGTGACTGATAGACAATGTCCACATCTGCTTTCACCGATTTATCAGTCAACATAAGTGCTATTTCTGCAGAGATTTCTTCATCTGTGAATGGCGCGTAAACAGCCTTTACACAGTTGATTTGCTCTGAAGCAGGCTTTTTAAGTTCTTCAATCGCCATCTTATACGCTTCGTCAATAATCTCGCTACGACCTGATTTCTTAAGTAATTCTACAGCGGCTTTAAAAGCAATAAATTCAGCCATACGCGACATATCTATGCCGTAACAATCAGGATATCGCACCTGGGGGGAGGATGATACGACTATTATACGCCTTGGATGCAGACGGTCAAGCATACGCAATATCGACTGTCTCAAAGTCGTTCCTCTGACGATGCTGTCGTCAATCACCACCAATGTATCGCAATCATTTTTTATACAGCCGTATGTCACATCATAGACATGGGCAGCCAGATCATTACGCGATGCTCCTTCAGCTATGAATGTGCGCAGTTTAATATCTTTCAGCGCAATCTTTTCAACCCTTACACGACGGCTCATTATCGACTTGATAAGTTCGGTATTGAGTTTCCCCTCTTTTTGTGCTTCGACTATCTCTTTTGCTTTCAGACTGTCAAGATACTCTTCGAGTCCCTCATTCATACCCATGAATGCAACTTCTGCCGTATTGGGAATAAATGCGAATACAGTATTATCAATGTCATAATCGACCATTTTTAAAATCTCAGGAACGAGTTGCCTACCAAGAGCCTTGCGCTCGCGGTAAATATCGGCATCACTGCCTCGCGAAAAATATATACGCTCAAACGAACATCGACGGTTGTCGCCCGGCTCAAGTACCTGGCGTATCGATATCTTACCCGTTTTACCTACTATAAGGCTTTCCCCAGGTTGCAGCTCCTTGACTTCCGCTCGCGCAACATCCATGACTGTCTGAATTACGGGTCTCTCCGATGCAAGCACAACCACGTCATCGTCATAATAATAAAATGCAGGCCGTATGCCGTATCGGTCACGCAGCGCAAACATATCACCTGAACCTGTAGCACCACATATCACAAAACCGCCGTCCCAGAGTGGTGCGGCGGCTTGTAATACATTGTATGGGTCAAGTTCATTTTCGATTGCTTCGCTCAACTGAGGATCTTCGATCGTGTCACGATATTGTCTGTATAGACGGTGATTCTCTTTATCAAGGTAATAACCCAACTGCTCAAGAATAACTACAGTGTCGCTGTAGATACGCGGATGCTGCCCCTTGGCTACTATGTTCTCAAATATCTCTTCGACATTCGTCATGTTGAAATTTCCGCATAGTAACAGGTTACGCGACCGCCAGTTGTTTCGTCTCAAAAACGGATGGACAAATGATATACCGCTTCGACCTGTCGTACTGTATCTGAGATGACCCATATAGATATTACCTAAGAAGGGAATATCAGCCATATCGGGGGATTCTCCGTCGCGTTTGACAGCTTCCACAACCTGTGAATGAATATGGTCAAATATGGTTGAGATAGCATCTGAACCCATTGCTCTCTCTCTAAATACATATTCGTGACCGGGACTTGCATCGAATTTGACAACTCCTACCCCTGCGGCTTCCTGACCTCGATTATGCTGTTTTTCCATCATAAGATACAGCTTATCAAGGCCGTAAGTCCATGTTCCATACTTTTCCTTATAGTAATTCAAGGGTTTACGCAATCTTATTAACGCAACGCCACATTCATGTTTGATTTGTTCCATTGACATATAAATTTCATCGCAAAATTATAATCTTTATCTTTAACAGCCAATATTACTGCTCAAAAAATGACCGGTAAATTATTGCATGCACCAAAATATAATTACAATTTTAGAATCTTAGATGGCAATGGTCCTGTGACCCGATTACTTAGTATCAGACTGAGTGCGTTCTGATTCAAGTATATCAGAGAATTTTTTTACTAATTCCGGATATTGATCAGCTACATTAGTCGTCTCAAGTGGGTCGGATACCATATCGTATAGCTGCGGATTCATCAGATAACCGGTTTCTATTTTAGGTCCCCAAGACACCATCGGTGTTCCCTTAGACGGTTCAATATACTTCCACTCTTTTGTACGAACGCTCAGAGCATGGTTTGCGGCCTGCTCGATAACATAATCACGTCCGTCACGATCTTCGCCAATCAGAGAAGCGAAATTATCATGTGAATCATTGGCTGCTCCTTGCGGGATCCTCGCTCCGGCGAGTGAAGCGAGCGACGCCAGCCAGTCTATCTGCGATATAAGTGCTTCACTCGTTTGTCCTGATTCTACCTTTCCGGGCCAACGAACAATCAGAGGTACACGAGTGCCGCCTTCAAACGCGCTATATTTACCACCTCTCAACTCACCTGTCGGAGAATGTCCGTCAAGCAACTCCTCGGCCTCATCAAGATATCCGTCATCAACTACCGGACCATTGTCACTCGACAATATCACTATCGTATTGTCTGCCAACCCGAGCGAGTCAAGAGTGTTCAGCACAGTTTCGACCGTAGCGTCAAACTGAACTATCGCATCGCCGCGCAATCCCATCGAGCTCATGCCACGGTGACGAGGATGTGGCACTCGCGGCACATGCACATCATTTGTGGCCATATACAGAAAGAATGGCTCATCGGAATGTTCCTTAATAAACGATACTGCGTGGGAGGCTATTGAATCTGCGATATTCTCGTCTTTCCACAGAGCCTTGCCTCCCCCTTTCATATAGCCGATACGGCTGATACCGTTAACAATTGACTGGTTATGACCATGGCTTGGTTTTTGATTCCACAATAATTCAGGATTATCTTTGCCTGTCGGTTCTCCCTCGAAATTATTTTTGTAGCTGACATAAATAGGTGCATCCGGATCCCAATTCACAACCTTGCCGTTTTCGATAAACACGCAGGGCACACGGTCGGCTGTCGCGGCCATTATATATGAATAATCGAAGCCAAGATCACCGAGCGCTGCCGGCAGCGGAGCGTTCCAGTCCTGCTTTCCGGTTTCGGCTCCGAGTCCGAGATGCCACTTACCTATAGCGCCGGTAGCATATCCGACGCTCTTAAACATATCAGCCATTGTATACTGCTGAGGCTTGATAATCATAGCCGCATTACCTGCAGCCACGTCTGTCCCTGGGTCTCGCCATGCATAGCGTCCGGTGAGAAGACCATAGCGTGATGGCGTGCTCGTAGCTGCCGCCGCATGTGCATTGGTGAAGCGCATGCCTTCATCGGCAAGTCGATTTACAGCCGGAGTCTTGACATTTTTTGCGCCGAAACACTCAAGGTCACCGTAACCGAGATCATCAGCATATATAAAAACCACATTGGGTAATTCCGGTTGTTTAGACTCTGCAGCCTGAGCCTCGCTGCATAGTGTCGGGAAAGTGATAAATCCTGCAGCTAATGTCTGCCATTTCTCTAATTGCAATGCCATAATTATATTTAATTTTAATACGGATTTGTTAGACTCCGCAAATATAATCATTGTATAATTGTTCTGCAAAAAATATATTAGACAGAGATTTTTCAACATCAAAATTTCAGCTTCATTTTCATCTGAAATTTGATTTTCTGCTCAATAATTATGATTTAAAACATATAATCGGTTTTAAAACTATGTTATAAAACATAATGCTACAACATATAGCATTTTTAACATATATTAAGAAT
>CAMWNL010000112.1 GCA_947175585.1 uncultured Bacteroidales bacterium
GCATTACGAGAGTTGATCTCAGGCAAGAAGCGCTTGCGGTCCATAATCGTGGTGACAAATCCGTCGCGGCGCGCTTCCTCGACAATATCTTTCATGTATTTCGCTACGTCGGGGTAGGTCTGCAGATATCCGTCGATAAGGCTTTTCGCTTCTGCGCGAGGTATCGCAAGTCTTTCCGACAGACCGAAGGCCGATATGCCATATATAATGCCGAAATTGGCGGTCTTGGCGGCTCTGCGCTGATTGTCGCTCACTTCTTCAGGGGCGAGATGATAGATTTTAGCTGCGGTCGAGCGATGGATATCCTGATGCTCGACAAACGCTTCGATCATGGTCGGGTCACCGCTGAGATGAGCCATGAGCCGCAATTCGATTTGTGAGTAGTCAGCGCTCATTATCAGGTCTCCGCGGTCAGGGATAAAGGCACGGCGTATTTCGCGGCCTTCGTCTGTGCGGATCGGGATATTCTGTAGGTTGGGATTGGTCGATGATATTCGTCCGGTGGCTGTAACGGTCTGGTTGAATGTCGTGTGAATTTTGCCGGTCTGAGGATTTATCAGCTTAGGCAACGCGTCGACATAGGTTGCCAATAATTTTTTCAGCCCTCTTATTTCAAGTATCAGACTGACGATAGGGTGACGGTTGCGGTATTTTTCGAGAACCTCCTCTGTCGTAGACCATGCTCCGCGTTTGGTTTTCTTGGCTGAGGGGTCGATCTGTAATTTGCCGAAAAGCACTTCGCCGACCTGCATCGGCGATCCGATGTTGAATGTTTCGCCCGCGAGTTCATAGACTTGCTGCTCCAGATTGAGCATTCTCGCCGTAAGGCGACGTGACTGCGCTGCAAGCTCTGCGACATCTATTCTGACCCCTTCCCACTCCATGTCGGCGAGAACCCTGACAAATGGAAATTCGATTTTGTCAAGAAGGTGTTTCTGTCCCTGCTGTTCGATCTCGTTGACCAGAACAGGCACGAGCTGACGCACAATCAGAGCTGTCTCGCCGTTGACCTTTATATATCTCCCGGGGTCGGCGGCATAGGCCGCTTTCGCGTCTGCAGGCGTGAGATCATAATCCATTGTTTTCCTTTTCAGATATGCGGCTGCCAGACTGACTGGTCGGTGGTTTGTTTCGGGAGAAAGTATGTAGTGGGCGACCGCTACATCGAAGAATCTGCATGTAAATGCGATGTTTTCGCGACGCAATAATAATATGTCGCGTTTGATATCGGCAGAAACAATTGTGACGCTTTCGCTTGCGAAAAGCGGAGCGAGCATTGCCATCATCTCTTCTCGCCCCATACCGGCCGGAGGCAACTGAGCGTATACACTTTCGTTATCCTCGATATTTAATGCTATACCTTCCCATCGCGCGGTCATCGCTTCGTCTCCTGAGACAAAAAGCGACATTCCGACCAGTTCGCTTTTAATGGCTTTGCTCAGAAATTTCGATAATTCATCAGGATTGTCGATCACTCTGACCGGGGTCTCTGTCCGGCTGCTTGTCTCATTGACGCCATTGTCAAAGTCAAAGAGCGACGGCATTGATGCCGGTTCCGTCTTCACCGGCTCAACAGCTGATTTCAGTCGGGCGGCAAATGTCTTGAACTCAAGTTCTTCATAGACCGATATCAGGGCATCGGTGTCCGGCTCCTTGCGTGCGAGCATAGCCGGTGTCACATCGAGCGGTATATCGGTCTTGATTGTAACGAGAAATTTCGAAAAACGTATTTGCTCTGCATTGTCACTGATTTTTGTACGGAGAGCTCCCTTCAGTTTATCGACGTTGTCGAGCATATTTTCCACCGATCCCCATTCTCCGATCAGTTTTGCGGCAGTCTTCTCTCCGACTCCCGGGCAGCCTGGCACATTGTCGCTCGCGTCTCCCTCAAGAGCGAGCAGGTCTATCACCTGACGGGGCGATGAAATGCCGTAGCGTTCGCAGACCTCTTTCGGACCTCTGATTTCAAAGCCCTGTCCTTTAAGTGCCGGACGATACATGAATGTATGCTCGTCGACCAGCTGTCCGTAGTCCTTGTCTGGCGTCATCATGTAGGTAGTGAAGCCTTGTTTCTCCGCCAGCACAGCCAGTGAGCCGATGACATCGTCGGCCTCATAGTGGGGCATTTCTATGATAGGTATGCGGTATGCTTCCAATATCCGCTTGATATATGGTATCGATAGTGTGATATCTTCCGGCTGTTTGTCGCGCTGGGCTTTGTATTCCGGATATGCTTCGTGACGGAATGTCTGACATCCCGGTGGGTCGAAACATACCGCTATATAATCGGGCGCCTCTTTTCGCAATATTTCATCGAGAGTGTTACAGAAACCGAAAATAGCCGACGTGTTGAAGCCGGTCGAGGTCACTCGGGGCGAACGAAACAATGCGTAATAAGCCCGGTAGATTAGGGCGTATGCGTCAAGTAAAAATAGTTTTTTTTCTTCCATATTCGGGTATCTGTGTATTATTAAAGGCTAAAATTAATAAGAATCTGTCGTTCCATCAAAAAAAGTTGCTACCTTTGCAACTTGTAAGCGATATTATGACGATTCTTGACGCCATACATAAGACCATTGCTCCTGAGCTCGCTCGGCTTAATGACCGGATGAGTGCTCAGCTGTCGACATCTAATATGTTGATGAACAAGGTTGTGTCAACACAGTTGAGCTCTAAGGGCAAACAGATCCGCCCGGTGATAGTTATCCTTTGTTCACGCCTTTTCGGTGAAACTAACGACAATACCATTGCCGCCGCCGCTTCGGTCGAGTTGCTCCATAACGCGACCTTGATTCACGATGATGTGGTTGACGACTCTAAGACCCGTCGCAATCAGCCTACGATTAATTCAATCTGGGACAATCATATAGCTGTCCTGGTCGGTGACTATTTCGTGTCTTGCGCGATGCAGCAGGCGATTTCGACCGGCGATATTCGCATCATTGACGCTCTTTGCTATCTGGGCAAACTTTTGTCTCTTGGCGAAATCGACCAGATTTACAATGCCCGTTACCATACTCTCACCGAAGAGGCCTATTATAATATCATAAGCAATAAGACGGCCTCGCTGTTTGTTGCCTGTGCAAAGATGGGATGCTATGCTGCCGGAGTGTTTGACAGTCGCGTCGATGACCTTGCTGAATTCGCTCGTCTGTTAGGACTCTGCTTCCAGATTCGCGACGATGTCTTTGACTATTTTGTTAGTGATGCCATTGGCAAACCGACGAGCAATGACCTTCGTGAAGGCAAAATCACCTTGCCCCTGCTTCATACTCTTCTTCGCGATGACTTGCCTGACCATGAGGCTATGGTCGAACTCTCGCGAAAGGAGATTCTTGATGATGCAGATATCGCTACATTGATATCTTTTGCTGTCGATAACGGCGGCATAGACTATGCCTTCCGCGAGATGAATCGTCTGCGCGGCGAGGCCGAGAAGACTCTTGCTGCCTTCCCTCCGTCAGAGATTAAAGACACACTTCTCTCTCTCTTCGATTATATAATCTCACGCGATCACTGATTAATTAACAGAGAATATTTGCAGGTAGCGTAAAAAAACACTACCTTTGCAAGTACCTCTAAACTAATGTCAACCGGTGTCAAGCAATCTGATAGATAAAATAAAGAGTCAGACATGGGTTCTGAAAGCTATGGCGACGTCTCAGGCTTCTGCTTGGGTCGACTTTATCACGTCGTTTGTAGTCTTTGCTGTAATCGGTCTCAGCGGTGGTGATGCGGCTGCCGCAGGGGCTATTGCCGGTGGCGTTGTTAATTGCACTCTTAACTATAAGTGGACTTTCCGGGGTTCTCATTGCCCTGTGGCCAATGTTGTCATCAAGTATGCTATGGTATGGGTCGGCTCGCTTCTTCTGAATGCTTACGGCACAGAATACCTCACCGATATCTGCCTTGACAGCAGTCTGCTTGGCATCTGGGGCATATCGCGCAACCTCCGCTTCACAATTGCCCGCCTCACAGTCTCATTCCTCGTCTCCGTCTTCTGGAACCTCCTCCTCCAGCGCACCTTCGTCTACCGCTACGTCAAATTTGACAATTTCCTCCAAGTCATCACAACTCGCTCCCACTAACCACCGCTATGTGGTGACTCCCGGTCAGAGGGGCATAGTGATGAAGTTTTGGCGCGTAGCGCTTGACACGGCGTAGCAGTGGGAGGTGTTTAGGCTATGGCAAATTGGCGGCGCTGCTGCTTCTCATTGGCCGTTGTGGGTTGGGGGGCTTGCGACAATGGCCGCAGTGCGGCTAAAGAGTGATAGCCACATGCTAGCGCCGCATCGCGGTGCGCAGCTTGTGGTAACCGCGTCCCATCCTCCACATTGGCCGCGTAGCGGTCACACTAAGCCTCAAACCCATAGCCCGTCACTGTCGCGCCATCGCCGGGCAACATCTGCATCGCCGTTGCTACGCCGAAAGCGATTATCATTATTAATATTGCCGTTTGTCGCATATTTGCCTTTGTTTGTTATTGAAAATTAGCATAATGGGCGATGATGCTGTCATTCCATTCGATTTTCTCCCCACAAGAGTACATACCATTCTTGTCTACGGCATACCCATCGCCTAAATATTTAAAGGTCTTTGGGTCTGCTCCAGGAATTCGAATGTCACCGTCGAACCACTTTGAATAAGGTAATGCGACTTCTGTATCAGAATACCAGTAACTAGTTGGACAATAGACATACTTTGCATCCTTTGCATAATTGTACTTTGAATCGTATGTGTTTATATAAAGCGTTTCTATATCAACATTATCAATAGGGACGCGTGGCGGTTCAGACCAAAACGTATACCAGTTTATGGAATCTATATTTTCAAAACATATTCCATATACACTATCATCGTGCAAAATATAGTTGCTGGTAATTGGTGCGTCATAGATGCTCACCCACTCACCATTATCTTTAATTCCCGATGTATCATATCTCTTACACCCGGTAATAAAAAGCATAATTAAAATTAACTGACTTAAAAATAATCTTCTCATCGACATAAATATTTAGATGTAAATTGAAAATATGGAAATGTGAAAATTCTATGAGGATTATATCGTTTTCGTAATGGACTATACTTGTTTAAATTACCTCCTTTGTACATTTTTGTTGAACCTGCAAAAAAATGGGACGGCTTTCGCGAAAAGCGACTTGCCTATACCTAACTAATAATACTGCGCCCATGACTCTTCATAGGAGACTCCGATTTGGCTTAAAATCTGATTTTCAAATGCTTTAAGAACTTGTTCCCGCTCTTTTTTATTTGCTTCTCCAAATGTAATCGAATTATTAAAATTCCTATCGGTTGAAAAGCACCGTAATAAAAGATCAGTTCTATCTTTTTGCGAAGATCCAATAGTCTGAATTTGTACATATACATACTTATTATCAACTCTTATTGGGAATCGCCAATAATCTCCAACAGATTTTTTTGATATCAATGAATCAGTATTAAAATCGTTTTGATTAATATTGGGAGCATATATCCTCTGTAAACTATCGCATTTATTTATCATATTTTCTACTTTTGAATATACGATATAAACATGTGACCCTCCACGAGATGTCGCAAAATAGCCATGCTTCATAGCATAGGGTATCCATAACAGAAACATGCATATTAGTGAGCACACACCAATCAGAGGACCAAACCGATACATAAATATTTTCATAAGTATTATATTATTTAATTCCTAACTTACAATTGCAAAGATAAGTTTAAGACATTGATTTTGCAAGAGGTTACAATATGTTATATAGCAGGATTTCTATATGTATTAAGTCAGAGTGATTAGTGACGAGGCTGTTCGATGTCAGAGGAGCAGAGTGATGAAATTTTGGCGCGTAGCGCTTGACTCGGCGTAGCCGTGTGAGGTGTTTAGGCTATGGCAAATTGAGCGTAGCACAATGCAGCCATAGTTTAAAGTGTTACCACATCATTCCAAGGTTCCGGTGCTGCATTTTTTGACAAAAAGACAAAAAGACAAAAAGACAAAAAGTGGATAATGATAATTTTGTTTTTATGTCTTTATGTCTTTTTGTCTTGTGAGGCTTTTTGTCTTGTGCGGCATTATGTCTGGCGTGTCGTTATGTCTTCACTCCAATATTATTGATGAAGAAAAAACTTAAATAATTTGCATATATAAAAGGTATAGTGTAATTTTGCAACACTATTAATAAACACACCAATTATTCATTATGGAAAACCGCTTCAAATTAGCCGATTCATTCATCGGATCTCTCAGCCCCGTAGCTGACCTCTACAACAATATCTGGTCTGAAAACTCAACCTGTCTGCTTCACGCTCCGCGCGACC
>CAMWNL010000113.1 GCA_947175585.1 uncultured Bacteroidales bacterium
ACTGGGCAGGCCTCGGCGACGTAGCTTCAAGCATCCAGACTCAGCGCGGTCTCGGCGCTACAATCGTGTCTACTCCTTCGGTCGGCGGTACAATCAATATCACCACTCGCTCGACTGACGCCGAAAAAGGCGGTAGCGTATGGTACGGCATGGGTAACGACGGCATGAATCAGGTAGGTATGAAAGTCTCTACCGGTCTGATGAAAAACGGCTGGGCTCTCACCGTGCTCGGTTCTCGCAAATGGGGCGACGGTTATATTCAAGGTACACCCTACAACAGCTACAACTATTTCGTAAACCTCGCTTGGAGAATCAACGATAACCATGAATTGTCATTGACCGCATTCGGTGCTCCTCAGGTTCACTATCAGCGTAGCAGCCAGAATGGTCTTACAATCATGGGGTATCAGGATGTCAAGAACTATATGACCGACGATATGAGCATGTATCGCTTCAATCCCACTTTCGGTTATAAGAAAAACGGTGAATGGTACAACTCATCTAAGAACTTCTACCACAAACCTCAGATCTCTCTTGCCCACAACTGGAAAATAAACGATCACTCATCACTCTCTACAACCGTATACGCATCATTTGCTACCGGCGGTGGTAACTCAGGTCAGGGCAGCGGTCTCGGATCATATTCTTACACTGACTGGTATGGCGCTACTGACGGTAAGCTCCACACTAAATTCCTCGCTGCCGACGGCACTTTTGACTACGGCGCAATTCAGGATCTCAACGCTGCGAGCACTACCGGTTCGGAACTCGTGATGTCTAAATCAATGAACTCTCACAAGTGGGTCGGTCTCGTTTCATCATATAAGAACGACCTTAATCAGAGCAACGGCAACCGCCTCGCTCTCACAGGCGGTCTAGACCTCCGTTACTACATTGGCGAGCACAAGAACATCATCACTGACCTTTTCGACGGCGAATACTTCATCGACTACTCAAGCCGTAAAAACGTTAAAGCCGAACTCAACAGCGCCGCTCTCAACCCTGCTTGGGCTTACGAGAAACTCGGCGTCGGCGACGTTGTCTACCGTAACTACAACGGTTATATCGTTCAGGAAGGCGTATATGGACAAGCCGAATACACCATGCTCGACAAGGCTCTTAACCTCGTGGTTTCAGGCGCTCTTAACAACAACACTTACTGGCGCCGCGACTTCTTCTATTATGACAAGGCCAATGAGAAGTCTGCAACCCGTAACTTCATCGGCGGTACAATTAAGGGTGGTGCCAACTACAACATCGACGCTAAGAATAACGTATTCTTCAACACCGGCTTCATCAGCCGTGCTCCCTTCTTCTCAGGTGGTGTATTTGTCAACTCTACAACTTCTAACGTACTCAACGACAAGCCGGTCAACGAAAAAGTATTCTCATTCGAACTCGGCTACGGTTTCAACACTCCCGAATTCGCTCTCACTGCCAACGCTTACTACACTAAGTGGATGGATAAAACCACAACCCGTGGCTGTACTGTTTCGCGTGGAGAGCACGCCGGTGACCGCTACTTCATGAATATGAACGGCGTAGATGCCCGTCACATGGGTCTCGAACTCAACGCAAGCTGGGTACCGGTTCAGTGGATGAACCTCCAGGCCATGATTTCTTACGGTGACTGGATCTGGGACTCTAACGCAAGCGGTTATTTCTGGAATCAGCTCGGCCAGCCTCTTAAAAACACCGACGGCGAAGTTGCAAGCGGTATCCTGGCTCCTGATCACCTCCACGCGTCAATCGACCAGAAAGGTGTGAAAGTCGGTGGTTCAGCTCAGACTACAGGTTCTGTATCTCTTGACTTTATTCCCTTCAAAGGCTTCCGCATCGGTGGTGATTGGGTATTCAATGCCCGTAACTACTCTGACTATCAGATTAGCAGCAGCGATTTTGAAAACGGCGGCACTATCAAGGTCGCTGATCCATGGGAAATACCCTGGGGTCAGCAACTTGACCTCAACGCAAGCCTCAAGTTCAAAGTCGGTGGCTTGAATGCCACTCTCTACGGCAACGTTTACAACGTGTTCAACTACAACTACATTGTTGACGCTTACAACAAATCAACCCAGAAGGGCGAATGGGACAATGTATTCCGTGTATTCTATTCTTTCGGTCGCACTTACTCGCTCCGTCTGAAGATTAATTTCTAACCAATAGCGACTATTATCGATTATGAAACATATCGCATTTAAAAGCCTGATGCTCGGAGCCGCTATCGCCGCAACCCTCACATCTTGCGACGAGAACTCATGGAACGACGAATATCTCGACGGGTTCGAAACTCCGACTATCACCAAGCAAGAGACTGTTGCCTACACTATGACTGCGGCCGACATCAAGAAGATGGCCAACATGCCTGCCAACGTGAAATTGGCAGCCGAGCGCGGCGAAAGTGCTGCACTCGCTGCAGTCGCAGCCAATGGTTTCTTCACATCAGAAATCACCCCCGAAGCCTATGCACCGGCTTGGCTTGACTCTCTGTCAGGCGTGAAAGGCAGCATAATTTACTGGCTGTCGGAAAAATCAACTCTTAAACTCAGCTACCCTACTTCTGATGCTCTTCCTGCCGAATTGTCAGGCATACAGAACGGTGTGCAGTATACCGTCAGCGAAAGTGATTATCAGACTGTGTGGAACAGTGAAACTGATTTTGTCGAGGCATTCGCTCCCTCAAAACCGGCGTCAAAATTCATTTCACAAATTCTTGCAGATAACGTAAATTGCAACGAAGGAGATTTTGCTGTTGTAACTTACAATCTTGCCAATCAGGATCCGGTATTCGGTGGTGGTTCGTCTACCCCTGAACCCACGCCGGAATTTGAAATGAGTAGCACTATCGCATCACTCACAGTCGGTTCGCCGATTGAAGCCAGCGGTGTGGTGACAGCTCTCTGTAAGCAAGGCTATATCCTCACTGACCTTTCAGGATCTACGCTCGTCTACTACGGAAACAGTTTTGAAATCGACTCGTATGCTGTCGGACAGCAGCGCACTGTAAGCGGTAATGGCGGTTGCTACGGAGGTTGTCTCCAGATCGCTCCATCAACCGACGAACTCGCCGGCACTCAGGATTACACCTACCCCACCCCTGTTGAGATCACAGGTGAGGTATTCGAGCAGTTCTCCGCAGACCGTCAGGCGTTGAAAGCCGACAATAATGGTGGCGCTCCTGTCTATGGCGAAATCAAAGGCGCCATATTCACCCAGAGCGGTAACTATATCAACTTTGAAGTTCCCGGCGCTGACAAATCAGTGGCTGAAGGTAGCGGCTACCAGATTCCCCAGAATATTGCCGACATGCTCAACTTCGGTAATCCCGTTGATGTCCGCGGCTATGTCATCGGCTGCTCAGGTAAAGCTTATGTAACTTTCCTCGTTACAGAAGTAAACGGCGAGAAGCCGGCTTCAGCACCTGCGCTCCGCATCCCCTCCCGTGCAGGTTATGCAATCACTTCTTCTGAGGAGAAAGCAGTCTACAAATTAACAGCCAACGGTTGGACAGCTTGCTCTGACGTATTCGCACTCAACGCCGGCGATTACGCACAGATGGGCGTGACATCTAACCTCACAGCTACTCAGGCTGCGACATTCCTGCCCATCTACATGGCGACCAAGTTCCCCTACGCACAGGAAGGCGCTACCTACTATATCGTCTACAACTTAAAAGATGGTGACAACACAGTTAAAAACTTCACTTCTCGCGCCAACTACACAGGCACAGAGTGGGCTATCACCACAATCAACACTGACATGATGCAATTTGTACGCGCAGGTAACGGCAACGGATGGTCTAACTGGATTTATGACCCCAGCATCTATATTGATCTTCCTGCCGGCCGCGGTGCTTCTTCAGCTGACTTCTGGCAGGCATGCGTTGAGTGGGCTTACGAAAACGTTGACGTACCAGTCTTCGGTGCTGAAAGCATCACCTCAGGTATCGGTTATGTTACTTCTTACGGTAACAATGACTACTACTCTGGTGCATCAGCTTATCAGTGTAATATCGACCTCCGTGCGTCAAGCGCTAAGAAACAGGTTCCCTCTGTTTACGGTTCAATGACTGACGAGGACGTTGTCGCAGCTCTTAAGAGCCACTTCGAACTCGAAGTCTGCCCTGCAGTTCTCGCTCAGTTCTATCCCGACGCTCAGCCCGGTAAAGGTGTTGACCTATACTATGTGATCTCATTCGTTATGTATAACGGTTCAAGCCACGACGAAGTAATCCGTTACCTCGTTACAGCTCCGGGTACATTCGAATTTGTTGCCTGCACATGGAATGATGAATAAATAAATATTTTCTTCAAAATCATATAGAAAAGACCGCTTCGGCGGTCTTTTTTTTGTAACTTCGCCACATCAATGGACACCGATAACAAAATATTAATGATAATTGACCCACAGGTCGATTTTATCTCAGGGTCGCTTGCTGTCGAAGGTGCGGCAGAGACTATGAATACGCTTGCCGGATATATCCGAATGTATGGACACCGGTATAAACACATTATTGTAACGGCTGACCGCCATCCGATAGACCATTGTTCGTTTGAGCGCAACGGAGGCCAATGGCCCGTCCACTGCGTGGCGGATTCAATCGGAGCCGCAATCTGGCAACCAATAATGGATGCCCTGATAGAGCGTGGCGAAGGCGTCAGCGTGCTCCACAAAGGCGAGGATCCTGATCATGAGGAGTATTCGATATTCAAAAGCGTTGACGCAAGACATAGAATCACCGATATCATCTGCAGCCTCATTGATACCACCACCGATGACGGCGAAGTCTTTCAGTTAGACATCTGCGGCATTGCCGGAGATTATTGCGTGGCCGATACAATCCGCGACGGTATTGAAATTTACGGTTCCGATGTTTTCAGAGTTCTGACATCTTATGTTTCTTCAATAGACAATGGTGAAACATTATCAGATTTAATAGACAAATTCAAACTATCATGCGACAGATAATCACCCATTTCTCTGACGACGATCTCTATAAATTCACGATGTGTTGCGCAGTCATCGATAATTTTCCGCGTACTCAGGTAAAATATAAATTCAACGATCGCGACAACACAGTCTATCCTGAAGGCTTCGCCGATGAACTGCGAGCACAGATCGCTATGCTCGAAAATGTCATCATCACCGACGAGGAAATTGAGTTCATGCGCAGTAAGTGCAGCTACATACCGGGATGGTTTTATAGCTTTCTTAAAGGCTACAGATATGACCGCAGATGGGTGACTGTGTCGCAAGATGATGACGGGCATCTCGACATTGAGTTTGAAGGATGCTGGAGCGATACAATTCTGCTTGAAGTAAAAGTACTCGCGATTGTGTCGGAACTTTATTACATGATGACCGGCGAGGACGTCAGACTTGATTATGACTCATATTATCATAAATCATGGGACAAAGCAAAGCGTCTGCTTGAGGCAGGGTGCATATTCAGCGACATGGGGACACGCCGCCGTGCGTCATTTGAAGCTCAGGATACTGCCGTAAGAGCAATGAGCGAATGTCAAAAAGAACTTTCAGCTGACGGAAAGTTCATCGGTACAAGCAACGTGTATTTCGCCATGAAATATGATCTCAAACCGATCGGCACTATGGCTCACGAAATTATATGTGCGATAGCTGGTATGTATGGTCCTCAGATGGCAAATCACCTTGCCATGGAAACATGGTCCACCACATACCGCGGTGCTCTCGGCACATTTCTCTACGATACATACGGATGGCGCATATTCAGTCTGAATTTTTCAGAAGATTACGCCAACATGTTTAAAGGTCTGAGGGTTGATAGCGGTGATAACTATCAGCAGCTCGACCTGATTGTCGAAAAATACAGGAGCTTGAACATCGACCCACAAAGCAAGCAGGTGATATTCAGTAACGGACTGAATGTAGATGAAGCTATAAAAATACAAAACTACGCCAGCGGTAAATGCCGGCCGTCATTCGGTATCGGTACACACTTCACCAATGATTTCCCGGGAGTGAAACCCAGAAATATCGTAGTCAAACTTCTCGCTGTCAAAATCACTGAGTCATGGCCTTTCTACTGCGACACATGCAAGCTCAGCGAAGACCACGGCAAGTATACCGGAGACACGGCGACAGTGCGTCGCTTTATGGAGGCTCTGCATCTGACAGCCGAATAAGCTAATAGCAGGTCATTGCCGATCATAAAATATTGAATCTAACTTTAACCATAAAATTACGAGGACGTAGATCATACACGTTTCTGTAAATATTCATACCGTCATAACTAACTCTTGAAAATTGTTTTCGATTGAAGATATTATTA
>CAMWNL010000114.1 GCA_947175585.1 uncultured Bacteroidales bacterium
TGTCTCGGGAGTTGTTGTAGTCGGGTCGTCAGTCTTCTGAGAGTTGTTTTTAGCGTCACCGCATGCCGTACATGATACGGCAGCGGCAGCGATGAGAGCAGCTAATGTTATGCGAAATTTAAACATGATATTCTATTATATTAGTGGGTCGTTAGATTATTAATAGCCGGGATTCTGCTCGACGTTGGGATTTGTGTCAAGCACATCCTGAGGAATCGGCAAAAGATAAGAATTACTGGTAAAGGGGACAGCCATTGGTAGACGGCCGGAATCGTTGCGTTGAGCCGCGGCCATTGTTTCTTCGAGAATGTCGAGGCGCACGAGGTCATACCAGCGCTCGCCTTCGCATGCGAGTTCGAGACGGCGTTCGTTGACGTATGCCTTGAACAGATTGTCTTTGCTGCTCTTCTCTGCCGAAGTGAGTTTGGCAACGCCTGCGCGAGTGCGGATTTTATCAATGATGGCTGCCGCGCCTTCGAGATCGACATTGTCTCCGTTGATGAGAGCTTCAGCCTTCAGGAGGAGAACATCATCATAACGAAGGAAGAACACATTGCTGAAACCCGAGCGAACCTTATACATGAATGCATAGTTGTCAGACGGATAGTAGTTGGACCATGCACATTCGTAATAAACGACGGTCTGTTCTTTGCGCTTTGTGTCGCCGACTTTGTCAAACGCCGCAATAAGGTCGCGTGAGGGGGTGATCCACTTTGCCCATGAGAATGACGCATCCCAGTCTTCGAGACAACGACCATACATCCATGAGGCCCAGTTGCCGGAACCGACGGGGTAGTGGACTTCGAGGATTGACTCGATGGTGTTGGTGTGAAGCGGAGTCGCCGCAAATCCGTCTTTGACGGGGCCGTCAATGTTGAAGAGATCGCCATAGTCAGGACAGAGGTCATAGCCGCGAGCGGTGAGAGCGTCGACGTATTCGATCACTTTGCTATAATCGCGTACTGCCTTCTCGGCATAGACTTTTGCGAGAATAGCCCGGGCTACATCCTTGCTGAAGCGAGTCTTGTCAGCTGTGCCCTCTGGAGCATAGAGGAGAGCATCGTTGAGATCCTTGAGGATATATTCGTAAGCTTCGGCTTCGGTGTTCTGAGCAGGGAAGTAGCTCTCGTAAGACTCACCGATGTTATCAGACGTGATATCTTTTGGCACGGTGGTGATGATGGGAATGTTGCCCCACATACGGACCATGCGGAACCATATAAATGCTCTCATGATTTCAGCCTGAGCGCGCATTGTATTGATTTCGGACTCTGACAGGCTATTGTCACCTACCGATGCGACACCGACGATAAACTTGGTGCATTTTGCGGCCTGAAGCATGTAGTACTCCCAGTCACGGTTTACACACAAGGTTGTGCCGTTAAGGTCGTTGGTCGCGGGATCGACGACTTCCGAACCTGTTGTGCCGGCATAGGCATTGTCGCTATGAACGTCACCGATTAGCAGGAAGTCAAGTTGCAGAGTGTTCTGATTGCCTCTGAAATCCTCATAGAGAGCAGTCAGGGCGCTCTCCGCATCAGCGCGGTTTTTATAGATGATCTCGTCGACAGTGTTGTCGATTGAACCTTCGGTCACGTCAGAGTAGTCGCTTACCGGCTCGTAGTCGAGACCGCATGAAGCTGTGATGAGCGAAAGCGCAGCAATGCTGCTGATGATATATTTTGCGTTCATTGTCTTGGTCTGTTATTAAAATTCTACATTAATACCGAACACATAGCTCTTGCAGTGGGGATATGTGCCCCAGTCAATGCCTTGTACGGCTCCGCTGTTGCCCCACTGGTTGACTTCAGGGTCCATGCCTGAGTAGTGGGTGAAGGTCACGAGGTTGGAGGCGGTGAAGTAGGGCTGGAGGCGGTTGATGCCGGCTTTCTTCATCCATTTGCCGCGGATATCATAAGAGAGGGAGATATCTTTGATGCGGATATAGCTGCCGTCTTCGATAAAGTATGTCGAGTTGCGCATGTTCCATCCGGCTTTGGGCACGTCGGTAATCTGACCGGGGATGCGCCAGCGGTCGAGCACACGGGTAGTCTGGTTTTTGCCGTCATACATACCCTCGGTCTCCATGCGTGAAGCGTTGAAGATGTCGTTGCCATAAGAACCCTGAAGGAAGATGCTGAGGTTAAAACCTTTGTAAGAGAATGTATTGGTCATGCCGAAAGTGAAATCGGGATTGGGATCGCCGATGAATGTTCGGTCAGATGAGGAGATACGACCATCGTTGTTAAGGTCTTGATAAATCATGAGACCGGTCTCGGGGTCAACACCGTTGGCAACATAGCCATAGAAACCGCCGAGTGCGCGGCCGGGCTGATTGCGGACTACAGCTTCATTGACTGTTTCACTTGTCACAGCGTCGAGATATACTTTCTGGAGCTCAAGGTTGGTGAGTTTGTTTTTGTTGAACGACATATTGAGATTGGTGGTCCAACTGAATTCACCAACGAAGTTACGTGATGTGATGCCGAATTCAAAACCTTTGTTGGTCATTTCGCCTTCATTACGCTGGATTGAGTTTGCGGCGGCCGAGCCGGATGGGAGTGATACCCACATAAGCATGTCGCTCGTTTTCTTATAATACCAGTCGGCGTTTAACTCGATGCGGTTGTTGAGAACGATGAAATCAATACCGACGCCGGTCTGGGTTGTCGTTTCCCAAGTGAGGTCGCGTGTACGGAGATTGGCCTGAGTTATGGTTGGAACGGCAGTGGAGTTGCCATCCTGGAACCACTCGATGCGGTTGATGTTGTAGCGCTGAAGATAAGCATAGTCGCCTACGCCATCCTGATTACCGGTCTTACCCCAGCCGGCACGGAGTTTGAGGTCATAGATCCAATCTATGTCTTTAAGCCAGTTTTCCTGAGAGATGCGCCAGGCTGCCGAAACGGAGGGGAAAGCTTTCCAGCGGTGGTCAGGGTGGAGTTTTGATGATCCGTCGTAGCGGATATTAAATGTTGCGAGATATTTTGAATCAAAATTGTAGCTGATACGGCCCAGATAAGACATAATACCCCATTGTGAACCGCCGGTACCTGTGCCTGACCAGCTGATTTTGTTGGCTGCGTTAAGTGTCTGGATAAGACCGTTACGGAAATATTGACCGCTCATCCAGCTGTTTGAGTAATTGGAATCTGTCCACGACGTAGCGGCCATGAAGTCAAATTTATTTTTGCCGAATTCGATGTTGTAATTGGCCATGTTGTCCCATGTGAGGACAGTGTTAGTGTTACGGTTATCAGAAGCAGTGCCTCCCTGTTCACGGCCCCATGTCGTTTTTTCAGGGTCGAGGAACGATGTGCTCCAGCCGTGACGGCGGTCCATTGTGAACTTGCTTGTAAGAGTAAGCCCCTTTGCAAGATTGAAGAGGAGTTCGCCTGACGCTATGAGACGGTCTTCGCGGTTGCGGTTTGACTCCTGACGGGCTTCGTTTTCAAGTGGGCTCTGCATGTTGAGGCCGTAGAAATTATTGTAATAGCGATCGGGGTTTTCGGGATCCCAGACAGGGGCATAGGTCGGAGTGTTGATGACCGAGAGGATTACACCTCCGCGGTTACCGACTGTGCCCATAGCGCCACCGCCGTTAGACGAGTAGTCTGAATAAACTATGTTGGCTTTGGCTGTGAGCCATGAACGGAGTTTGCCTTCTACGTTAGCGCGGAAGTTATAGCGCTGGAAGAATGAGCTTTTGAGGATACCGCGGTCACGCTGGTAGCCACCTGAAATGTAATAGCTGATTTTTTCAGAACTCTGAGACACTGAGAGCTGGTAAGTCTGAGTATTACCGGTGCGGTAGGTTTCGTCAAACCAGTCTGTCTGGTCGGTGAGACCGTCAGGGAGCTTAACGAGACCGATCTCGTCCATGAGGTCTTTATACTGGGCCGCATTGAGGACATCCATCTTTTTGGCTACGTTGGTGAAACCGCCCTGAAGGTTAAGTGACACCTTTGCATTGCCTGACTTTCCCTGCTTGGTTGTGATGATTACAACGCCGTTAGCGCCACGCGAACCATAGATAGCGGCTGAAGAAGCATCTTTAAGAATCTGCATGTTCTCGATATCGCTTGGCGAAAGGAAGTTTACATTATCGACAGGTACGCCATCGACTACATATAGCGGTTCGTTAGAGCCATTGAATGAAGTTGTGCCGCGCACACGCACAGTCAGGCTACCGCCGGGTGTACCGGTAGGTTGCTGCACAGCGACACCGGGAGCCTTACCCTGGATAGCCTGGGCGGCTGAGATGATGGGACGGTTGGCGAGTGCGTCTTCACCGACGGTGGAGACTGCTGTTGTGAGATCTTTACGTTTAACGGCACCATATCCGATAACGACTACTTCATCAAGGTCGGTAGTGTTAGACTCCATCACTACACTCATCGACGTGGCGGCTTTGTGTTCGGTGGTGTTATAGCCGATGTAGGAGAACACGAGGACAGTGCCTTCGGGAACACGGATTGAGAAATGGCCGTCCACGTCGGTGGTGGCGCCAATGCCGGTGTGACCTTTAGCAACGACACTTACACCGATCAGTGGTTCGTCGGTGGTGTCGGTAACTGTTCCGGACACATTGATATCAGCAGCGAAAGCCGATAGCGTGCCGGTCAGAACCATGACGAAATAGAGCGCCAATGGTAATAGATTACACTTGGTTTTCATTTAAAAGATAAGTTTGTTAGTTGTTATGATTAGTTTTTTTGGTTATTTGTTTCAGGTAAGATGATCAATTTAATCATGGTTAAAATGCCTTGATCGACTTTGCAAATTTATTAAAAGAAATTTGGCAAAAAAAGGCATGGTAAAGGTATAAAGTAAAAGTTTGATTAAGGTATATTACTGATATACTTGAATGTATGATTTTTGGTGCCTACGCGAAAAGTAGAAATTTTCAGGCTGTTAAAAGGCCGTAAAAACGCGATTATGACGATCTGTCAAGATAGTGACCGAGAGTTCTGACTGACTCGGCGAAATCTTTTTTGGGGATAATGGCTTTATTGCGGACCCGGAAACGATTGTTGTAGACGGTCTGCACCGAACAATGAAGAAACTCTGCAATCTTGACGCTGTCGGTGATGCCGAGTCTCACGAGGGCATAGATTCTCAGTTCGGTGTTGAGTAATTCGCCTTCGCGCGGTATTATTTTTTTATCATCTTGCAGAAGAGAGTTGAAGTCATTGACAAAGTTAGGGTAGATGTGAAGGAATATGGAATCAAATGATTGATAGAAATCCTTGAGTTCCTCTTTCATATCAAGGTCGGCTGTCTCGGCTTCTATTTCCTTGTATTTTTTAGTGACGGCTTTGATATGGATATTGCGTTTCAGTTCTTCGAGTTTGCTTATATAGTTTGAGCATATTGTAAATATGTAGCCTATATACTCTTCTTTGACATAATTGGCTTCGTTAAGCTCGTCATTTTTCAATTTAAGGTCGGTATTCAGTTGATGTAACTGTGAGTTTGCGTCATTAAGCTGCTGTTGGGCAGCCGAAAGTTTAGCTACGTTTTTATTGAGAGACTTGTTTGCCGCGTCGAGATTGCGTCGCCTGCGTCTGAGTCTTGAATTCTGCACGATAATGGTTGCGATAGCTCCCGTCAATACTGCGGCCAGTAGGCACACGAGTATCAGGAAAAATCTTGTGCGCCGCTGCTGCTTTTCTCCCTGCTCCTGATAAGCCCTGTTGATCGAGTCGAGAGTGTTTGTGATGCCGTAGGCTTTGACACGGTTAGGATAGGATATCGCTTTGTTGAGACTGTAATTAATGTATCTGTAGGCACGGTTGACGTCACCTTCAGCAAACATTATCTTTGCGAGGTCTTCAAGGGAGGATATCTCGGCATTGACTATCTTGACATCGGCGATACCCGATATAGTCATGTACTTTTTGAAATTATCATGGTCGCCTTTCTGTTCGTAAAGTTTGGCGAGGATATAAGCGTCTTTCGCGTCTTTTCGGGTATTCAGTTCTGATTTGTCAAGAAGGTCGCGTAGAGCTCCGATGAGTTTGTCGTCAGATTTGTCTGTGCCGAGTATGTCCCAGCCCTTGTACCAAAGATAATCGGGGTGACGACTGTCGATAATCTGCACTATGGAGTCTTTATAGGCTCTTTCCTTGATATAATAGTCGTTTACGTCGCCTCCGGTGTAATTACCGAGATGGCTGTAAAGAAAAATCATCTGACCGTAGTAATCGGTCAGTATGTCTTTAGGCAGTGTCGACGGATTGATCGACAGCATTATCTCTTC
>CAMWNL010000115.1 GCA_947175585.1 uncultured Bacteroidales bacterium
AATGAGAATTATGCCCCGGGATTAATAGACCGTTTTCATCGCATTGATGATTACAAGCATGATTATGAAGGTCTTGCGTTTATAAATACCAGAGGTATCGTCGATACGCATAATAGTGTGGCAGGATGGGAAGATCTCACTGCTCAGGAACGAAATACCGTAAAAAACGCGACAAAAACTGCTGCGCGACCTGATGGAATTGACATTCCGTCATTCGAACTCCTTACTCCAGAAACGTCAGAATATAAGCTCAACGAAGGACAGAAGCGTCAGGCGACTCACACTGTCGAGCATATTCTCTACGCTATCCCTGGGGATGCTATTGCGCTTTATCCTTACTATAGTTTGCATAAACAGGGTGAGTATCAGGAGAACTTTTCCCACTGGTATGATTACCGTACCGGCGGCCGATTGGAGTATACCGCTCCGTGGAGCGAAATAAAATATGATCTGCTCGATTTCATTATCGACCCCTCAAGAATTCAGAAAACCGAAGATTACGGCTTTTATGGAGGTTCTCCTATGACAGGCAACGGCTCCCGTGAGAGCGGTACGTATGCAACATTCTTTTGTCCGCGAAACCCATATATAGAAGGTGGTAAACAACATAATCTGCCTTTTGAGACTGTCTATGGTGATGAGAGTAGCGATGAATTCATAATATGCGCGGATTACAGTCAGGAATTCGATAGAGACAAAAATGTTGACGACAAAGCTAACGAATTCTACGAACCGCTCATAGCTTTCCGTCATATCTTCCGTATACGCGACGGCAAGACTTTTGCTGAGGAATTTTCCGGATCGGCTGAACAGAACCGGGAATATGTGCGCCGTAATCGTAAGTATGCCAGCGCCCGAGCTGGTGCGCCTTTCCAGATACGTCTTGATTCGCCGGTGCCTAAGAAAGAACAAAATAATAATAAAAGCCGAGACAAAGCGCGCTCCACATATTACTATAAGATATCTGACGAGGAGTATAGACGCGTATGCAGTATGAATATTCGCGTGCTTGATGCAGCAACCCGTAAGGAGACCCGTGATGTGCGGTTTGAATTTGGAGGAGACTTCGAGGGCGTTGGAGTTAGAAATATCGACGGGGTGGATTATGTCCTTTGCGGTGGCAATCAGGAGTATTACCGAATGTTGACTTGCCCGGAACCGAAAGAAGGAGAATATATCGTTCAGCTGATCGGTCTGGATGTGGATTATAATCCTATTCAGGTTTGTGGCTCTGATGAGGAATTAATTGTGATGGAATATGACATTTCATTCCTTCCTACATCAGCTGCCGCAATGCTAACCGAAAGCGAATTATATGCGCAGGACAGCAAATTTAAGAAAATGAGACCCGATGAATTGGAAAAGGCCTATGGCGAACCCAAAGTTTCAATCGACTTCGATCAATATATGGGTCTTAATGATCTTGATACAAATCTACGAAACAAAGTTCTTGCGGGCCAGCAGGAGAATGACGGACTTAAACAGCAGTATTTCAAATGGCCTGTGCCTTGGGAGTCAAGTAACTATGGTTTCGGTTATAACAAGGGTCATGACTATAACATGTATCGCCTTATTACTCACTCTACTTATGCGACATACAAGTCTGCGGTAGAGAATAAGCATTTGCCTGACTCGCTGGGTCCAATAGGCCTTTACGATCGAAAATTCTACGACAGTTATCGTGCGCGCAAGTCAGATCCCAATGTGCCGCTTGAGCAGGGTTACTACTATTTTGTGAACGCGTCGGCCGACCCGGGAGTAATGCAGCGTCTTTCTATCAACGATATCTGTCAGGGTGCTACAGTACACGTTTCGGCTTGGATGGCCGAGCTGACCACAGGACAATCAGAAGTGGCAAATATCTCTTTCAATTTTGTTGCAGTGCTTAAGGATGATATTACAGTCTCTGATAATAGCATGATTCAACCGGGTGACCGTGTCACACTTCACTCTTTTATTTCCGGTTATATTCCTTTCATAACTGCTGATTCCTACGGAAAACGCGTTAGTGGGGGTAAGACAAGTGCCGGTAATGAAGGTGACTATCGTGGAGAGTGGCTCTATGTGTACTACTCTTTCGTGCCGCAGTTATCTGAATTCTCTTCGCAGGGTATTACAGCCGACATGGTGGATCATTACGAACTTGAGCTTGACAATAACTCCAAAAGTTCGGCAGGTGCCGACTATGCCATCGACGACATCAGGGTCTATATTGTGAGTCCGACGGTTTATGCAAGTCAGCACGAACCTCTGTGCGATGCGACGTCGACCCCCATAAAAGTAGAGGTTCCGTTCCAGACGCTCATTCAATCGGTCGGCTACAAAGAGACAATCGGAGATGACCCTGGAGATAAAGTCGATATGTATTATACATTTATTGATAAGGAAAAATTCGATGCAATCTATAGTTCGGATAACGGTGCTGAAGCTTTCGAGAAGTCAGTCGTGAGATTCAATTACGATAGCAAGGACGAGACTGTTATAGACCGGATGTTTGGCAAGGTATCGTTCACAACCAACTATTATAAACTCGACGAATACAACTACAATAAGGAAAAACCTGTAACGGGCGTAGCCATGCGAGACATTGTGGACGGCGAGCGTCTGGTGGTCTTTGACAGTCAGCTGACAGATGAAGACATACATCCCGGCATGCAATACTATGTGTTGCTGAAAAATACTTTAGCTCCCGATACCGATCCGGATTTGGACACAGCCGAAAAAGTATGGAGTTTTTTCGATATGATGGACAAGTGTGCCAAAAAAGTGGTGCTGACCGTCCAATCATCCAATGTTATCAAGGTTGACGGCCAGCTCGCTCCCGATAACAATAGCTTCACCGTCTGCGAGAATCAGTCGCCGGTAGTGCAGATCAATATTTCGGGCATGGATGAGAATGAAGAAACCACGACACTTATCCACAACGCCTATATCGACTGGTTTGACGGTCTTCTCTCGGAGTATATGGATTATAAGGATGAGGATGACAACGATCATACTCTCGCTCTGGCTATGGAGACTTTCAGATCAATCGATACTGAAGCTTCTGACCTCAATGAATTCAACGCTAATGGTAGCACGGCTTTTGAAGATTGGATGCGTGACATTATTCAACGCGCGATCGATGAGAAGAAACTCTTCCTCCGCCAAAGTTCTTATGTGTTCCCTCCGGTATCACTCAAGGATGGCGAGAATGAGAAGGAGTGTCACGTCGTGGCTATACCTATTCCGTTTGATTATGACAAGGAATATACAGTCTGTCTGAATCCGACCCAGGTTAATATCCGTGTTCAGAACAAGGCGCCGCTGTTAAGCCACGGTTTGACCGGAATTGAGTATCCTGCCTTGCTGACCGATGTGCCCCTGCGTATCGGCATCGACCAGATTCTCCACGCTTCGGCCGCTGCGGATGCTTACGGTGATAAAGGTGTGGTGATTCCCATCCGCAATGTCGCCTCTTCAGATGATGTTACACGCGCAATGTCGCTCAAAGGCGAGGGCACAATCATTCTGGTGCAGACCAATGACCCTGTTTATAAAGATCTCGGCACTATCGATGATAAAGGCTATGAGACAGGATCGCTGCTCGACATCGGCATCGTGGTGCCCGATAAGTTCAAGGCCGAAATCGATGGAGATGATAACCAATTTGTTGCGGTGTTTGACGACGATTTCACCTTCAGGGAGGGTTATTACTATCGCATGCGCTTCCACTATCAGGAAGCCGCCGATGCAGACTCTGATCATGAAGTCGTGTGCGACGGTCAGGATGTGTTCACTCTCAAGATTGTGCCTCGCTTCCTGCGCTGGACCGGCGAGGAGGGTCTGAACTGGAATAATGACGCCAACTGGACGAGAGTCGACTCAAAAGAACTCGCCACTTCCGAAGATCGACGCAAAGATGAGTACAACCGCTATCTGACCGATGGAGAGAATAACCGTAAGTCGGCTTATGCACCGCTCGAATTTACGTCTGTAATTATCCCGGGTGACCGCGAGGCCCCGTATCTCTATGCCCCCGAGTTTAGTTCGGTCGGCAAATGGAACGACTGGACTGAAAAGCCCTCTGAAATTGCCGGAAACTATGAAGATAAGGTGGAAGGCGAGGAACTCGGAAATGCTACTGAAGATATTCAATATGACATGGTGGCCTATCCGCGCGTTGACCGACTAACAGATGACAATAATATATATTGTCGCCCTTGGTATGTCAACACATGCCGTGACATCCACTTCCGCCCGTCGGCGGCAATCATGAACCAGCAGGAGCTTCATTATGAAAAAGCGTGGGTTGATTTTGAACTTGACCACTCGCGTTGGTACACTCTTTCGACCCCACTTAAGGAGGTTTATGCCGGTGACTTCTATCTCCCGATCGACAACGCCCGTCAGGAGACCGAGCTATTCGAGCCGATAGTCTTTGACGACACGCTTGAGAAGAATGACCGCTTCAAGCCTGCCGTCTTCCAGCGTGGTTGGGACAAGGGCATGGCTACGGTCTATGAGTTAGACGGTGGTAGCCGCGATGTGGCTGTGCGCACAAGCTGGAGCCATGTCTACAATGATGTCAAGGAAATTTATGGCAGCGGCACAGGTTTCTCGGTTAAGACTGATGTTTCGCGTATGGGCGACGGTAAGCCCGGTGATAAAGTACTCTTCCGTCTGCCTAAAGCCGACGATACATATAAGTATTATTCGTTAGACGGCAAAACAAACGATGATCATGACGCAACGGTATCTCGCGAAAATACCCATCTGCTGAATGATGCCAAAGGCTCTGTCTCGGCTCGAAGCATGGGTAGCAGTTCGCTTTTCCTCGTCGGAAATCCGTTTATCACCGACATGGATTTGGCCCGGTTTATCAAGCATAATGTAGTTAAGGGCACAATCAAGCCTAACTATTGGATTGTGACTGCCGATGGTCAGGAGACAGGCACTATTACTGATGATGGAGCCGTTGGCACTGCTGCGCCGCGCGTAGCTCCGTTCCAGGGATTCTTCGTCGAGGCAGTCAATCCGGTCGAAAATCTCACATTGGAATATGACGAGTCTATGATGCTGCGCCGTCATAAGACCGAAGATGAGCCTGTCGGTGTACGCAGTCACGGTGACCGCATGTCAGCTCTTAAAGTTAATGCAGTGACCTCCGGACGCCGGACTTCGTCTGCTCTTATTCTCGATGCCTCTGACTATGGATCGGACGCTTGCGACGTTATGGCGCTTGACAACCGTTCACTCGATGTTGAGTCGGTCGTATATACTGTCAAGTCGGGCCGTGCGCTTGCAATTAACTTTGCTGATTCGCTCAACGGCACAGAAATCGGTGTGATCGCTGATGACGACTCGGAGACTACACTTGAGTTTACGGGCACCGAGATGGCCGGTCAGCTCTACCTCTATGATCGCGTGGATGAAAGCTACACCCCCCTCAGCGAAGGCATGACATACAATGTCACCGGCGCTGCCGTCGGTCGTCTTTACATCACAGACGGTGCCGACATTGACGCGCTCCCGTCAGGCATACAGTTGGTGACCGACGGCAACAGTGTGACCGTCCGTGACGGCGCACAGAGCGGCACAATCTCGGTAGAAGTCTTCGATACTCTCGGTCATCAGGTGTTGGCCATGACTGACGGCTCGTCTGAATTGACCTTCACTCTGCCGCGAGGATTTTATATAGTAAAAGTCGCAACCGCAAAAGAGGACACTATAGCTAAAATTAAAATATGATTAAACGATGAATATTACTCTCCGGTCATTATTTATAGCAGTCTGCGCTGTCACCGTCAACATGGCGGTCACAGCGCAGACTGATTCTATTGCAAAGTCAGAACCACGGCCTCACATCGAGCTGGACTCGTTGGCCATTGACTTGGGCTCAATTCCGGCCGACACAATTGTCGAAGCCGTGATGCGCTTCCGCAATACAGGCGCAGCACCTCTCGTCATTGAGCGTGTTTTTGCGGAGTGTGGCTGCACGTCGCCCGGCTTCACCCGAGACTCCATACCGCCCCACGCCGAAGGCGAAATCAAAGTAAAGTTTAATTCGAAAGGTCGTGCGCCCGGCACATTCCGAAAGGCGTTACGTATCCGCAGCAACGCCGACAACCGCCGCGAAGTATTCTACATAACCGGAAAAATAAAAAGCCCCTACCGCCAATGGTTGGGGGGGGGGGGGGGGGGGGGGGGGGGGGGTGTGGGTGGGGGGGTGGGGGTTGGTGGGGGGTGGGGGGGGGGGG
>CAMWNL010000116.1 GCA_947175585.1 uncultured Bacteroidales bacterium
TGCGTTGACGGACGGCAGTGTGAACCATTGAGTTGAGCTGTTCAAGCTTCGATTTATCAGAAAAAACGACAGACGAGATATGTCGTCGGTCAATAATTCCGTCTGAGCTAACTGAGAGCGGAGAAATCTCGGTTATCAGGCGATGTTTGATCTCCACATCAGAGTCCATGATTATTTTGGCTTCGGAGTCGCAGTCAAAAACTTCATAACCCATAACGCGCAGGACGTTACTGACCACAGATTTGCCGGCTCCGATTCCGCCGGTGATGGCAATAAGAGGTAGTCTGGTCATCGGCGTTCAATTATATATTCGGCAGAGTCGGCAGTCAGATGAACGTTCTGTAGTTCGGACGGCACATCGCGCAGACGTAGTTTTATTTTATTGGATCGCGAGGAAATAGTGCTGTAATCAGCGAGCACTCTGAAGTGAGGGTCGCTGTTGGTGTAAAGACTCATCGGCACCATATAGCAGACTTCGGTCTGAGCCGGGAATGTAATGAGTTTTACGCCGGCAGGCACATTGACCGGTTCGATGACGACTTTACGGGTTTTACTGATAAGCGGTTCGACATTGAATGTCACATCGACGCTGTCAGGGATTACGCGAGAGTTAGATGGAGCGACAAGACGCACCCGTGTCGTGGTCGGGCGGTTAAGATCTGTCAGTCGGATAGGTTCTGTCGATATGGAATTGATGTTTGAGGGGATGCGCCCGGTGGAGTATAGCAGTGTTGTGTCAACTGATAGAGTGGGGCGTCCGGCTATGGTCGACTGCGGACCGGCAGAGACCTGATAGTCGATTTTAATCGGCATGGATATGCCTTTACGGGTAGTGAAAGCGAGATTGATCGAGTCAGGTGATGCGACAAGAATCGCGGCGCCTCCATAAGCGGCACGTGCGATAGCTTTGACATCTGTGCTTCCCAGCAGTATCGAATTCCGGTTACGGTAGACCCGGAAGTCAATGTCGAATGACGGAGGATTGCCCATCGACTGTTTCAGCACCTGAGTGCCCTTGGCTCTCAGGCTGACACTGATCGTCGAAGGCGGAGTTGAGATGACTGTCACCGAATCAGGGACATGGGTGAGTCTGACCGGCATACGCACATCAAACTGGTCCTCCTCATTGAGCGACATGATGCACCAAAGTATGGTCGATATACCCAGAAAAATACAAAAGACAAGGATGTCTCGCCCACGTTGTGAGTGATAAACATCCTTGACTTTATTAATAAGGTATTTTAATTTCTTGAAATCAGGCCGTAGCATCGGTGAGAGGAAAGCGCGATGGCGAAAAGTGGACTTATTTGTTAGCGTTATTATCCTGTGCGGCTACGTTGGCATCAGAAGCGGAAGGATAGACAGAACCTTTGTCAACGCGTATACGTACACTGTCAGCCACCTCGATGAGGAAGTAAGTGTCGTTGATCTCACGGATTTTTCCGAAGATGCCGCCGGCGGTTACAACGCTGTCTCCTTTAGAAAGGCCTTCGCGGAATTTACGTATTTCTTTCTGACGCTTCTGCTGAGGACGTATCATAAAGAAATAGAAGATGGCGATAAGAGCGACAATCATCAGGATGCTCGAAAAACCACCGCCCTGAGCCGGTGCTTGCTGAAGTAAAATTGTGTTGTAAAGCATGGGGTTATTTTTATTAAGGGTTAATCAATTTTTGGAAATAATGCCTTCTTCGTTGAGATAGCGCACGATGGAGAATAGAATACCGTTGATAAACTGACCGCTGCGCGCCGTGCTGTAGCTGTTGGCTATTTCAATGTATTCGTTCATAGTCACCGGTACAGGGATTGCAGGATAATTGATAAGTTCGGCAATAGCCGCAATCATCACAACGATATCCATAAACGCGAGACGCTCCGGATCCCACTGAGAGGCGTTGATGAAACGGTCGATATATGAGCGGTATGTCTCGCGGTTCTCAACAGCATATCGGAAGAGATCAGGACCGAAGTCTTCGTCTTCGCCATCTTTATACTGAGGAAGGAAATTGACATCAGCGTCAGGTGAAGCCGCAAACTGCTTGATAGTCTTGAGAACGAATGTGCCCATGATGGGTATATCGTCGTTCCAGAAAATTGATTTGGTCTCAAGTGTTTCTGCAAGATCATCGGAAGGCAGGATGATTGTGCGCATGACGTTTCGCCAGAATTCACAGTCGGCAGTATAGTCATCGGCTGCAGCATCCATGTAGTTCTGATAGATTTCAGATTCAAGGATGCGGTCGAGTAAAGACTTGATGAGTGAGGGATCATCGGCCCATGTCACGGGATGTTCCTCAAGATAAGACTTCAGCTGTTCGTTATTTTCGAGACGGGCAATGAAGCGGTTGTCGATAAAACGGGTGTTGGGATTGAGGTCTTCGTGAGTGGCGAGGAACTTGGTCTTGGCACTGTCAAGGCGCAGAGCTTGCTCGCGGGTAATCTCCATCATCAGCACAAACAGGCTGAAGTATAATTCATACGCTTTGTCGAGTGACACTTTCAGTTCGCGACCTGCATTGACATAGGTCATGCGTGAGTCCTGATATGATGTCAGGGTATCAGAGAACTGCTTTACTCCGGCATTGAAACCTGCGATGGTGAACGAGTCGTTCTGTCGGAGGAGCTCTACGACCTGCTGATCTTTTGCAATTATTGTATTGACCACAGTCAGCCAGAAGCGGACATCATCAGCCAAAGTCGGAGACTTGATCTTTTTATAATCGCGATAGGCTACAGATTTTAGAATCTGGTCGGCGAGTTGCTGGAGCACAGGGTCAAATTCCTCGACAGTAGCTCCGCCTCGGAGAATAATGGCCTTGACTGTATCATTATCAAAGAGCGCCTTGCCAACTCTGTTTTTAGAAATCAGACGGTCGATGTCGAGTTTGGGAGACTGCGATCCGTTGTGGCGTTTGAAGCGTATGCCTGAAAGCTGTAAGGTGAGAAATAGCAAATCAAGATAAACCGCATAAGCATACTTTTTATCCTTAGACGTGGTTTCTGGAGCTGCGTCGATCTTGAACTCGCTACGGGTGAGCAGATATGAATAGAGCATCTGCACTACTTTAATTCTTATAAGAATGCGATTTACCATATTAGCTTATAAATGTGCGATAGTTTTAACGGTGCAAAAGTACGAATTTAATGTTTATCCAACAAAAAAAGTTCACATAGGGTTTGTAATAAAACCGGCTCTTGGCATAAAAAATAAGGTGCGACGCAATTTTACGCCGCACCTATAATTTGTATGGGGATTTGCTAACCTTAATTAGCGAACAATCATCTTAGAGATTGAAGTGCCCTGCTTCTTGATTACGATAGAACCTGCAGCAGGCTGGTTAACGCGGATACCCTGGAGGTTGTAGTATTCAACAGGAGCGTTTTCGTTGTCAACAGTGATGTCGTTGACGCCGGCTTCATTGGGTACCCATTCCAAAGCCGGAAGGCCGAGGATAGTAGAAGTTTCGCTATAGCCTGTCCAAGACTTAACTTCAGCGATAGCTTCAGTATCGGTTGCAGAAGCTACAGTAACTTCTTCGTCACCGATCGCGATGTCAGCTGCGAGAGCTTCGTCAGCGCCTGTATTGAATGCGATAACCTGATAGCCCATGTATTCGGGAGCTTTGTTTGTGCCCATAACGAGGTAGGGAGTAACTGATTCGTCAGAAGCTTTGACTGTGCCGGCTACATATACGCGTTCGAGGTTTATGTTGTTGCTTGCGCGACCGATAAGACCTGCAGGGTACTTGCTACCTTCAACGTTAACGTTAGCGAAGCAGTTGGTCATAGTCACTTCGTTGCCTGTAGTACCGAACATACCGCCGGTGTAACCGCCTGTGCCGATTACAGTACCTGTAACGAATACATTGTCAAGAATAAGAGCTGCAGCAGTAGAGTGACCTGCATAAGCACCGAGGATACCTGCGCCGTGGTCAGTCACACATGTTGCGTTAACAACACCGAGGTTGCTGATTTCGCCTGAAGCAACACCGAACAATGAAGTACAGTAGTAGAAGTCTGTTTCAGCAACGTTAGCGAAAGGAACGTTTTCGGGAGCGAAGTTAGTGATGATGTGGTTCTTGCCATCATAGTGGATTATAGCACTGTACACACCGTTGTAGCCGGAGATAGCGTGGAACTCTTTAACGCCTTCCATGTCGATGTCGGCTGTCTGAGCAAACCATACATGGCCGCCTGCGTTGTTAACAACGCGATAAGCATTGCAGAGGTCTTCAGCAGTTGCAATCTGATAGGGATTTTCTTCAGTACCGTCACCTACGAAATCAGGAAGTTCAACAGTTACATCTTCTTTTGTCAACTTAACCATAGCGGCGTATGCGCCGGGGATTGTACCGGAAGCATCATCTTTAGAGCCTGTGCAGACATACATGTAAATGTTTACGGTGTTTTCGTCTACTACTTCAGCATTGACGTTACCCATACCGTAAGCGTTAGTATAGTCAGAACCCATCCAAGATGCTACACATTCGCCTGACTCAAGGTCAAAGATACCGAAAGTCATTACGCCTTTCCAATTTGTAAGATAATCGGGTACTGTTGCATCAACATAGTTACGAACGATGTATTTCTTTCCATCAAGTTCGAATGTTGCAGAGAGATTGTACTGACGGTTGCCATAGCCAGTGAGAGTTTCAGCACCTGCGATGAGTGTGCCATCTGTAACGGTTGCAGAACCGAGTGCACCTGTCGGAAGATAGAATTCCTGTTCAGGAGTAGCGCTGGCGAGAATTTCGTCTACAGTCAGGTATTTTGCTGACGGCACGTTCAAACCGTTGCTTGCAAGGCCTTCTACTGTATATGATTTAGCTGTAAGTGAAGTTACTTTAGTGCCATCACCTTTGAAATGGAACATGATAACATTGTCAGAAGAGGCTGTAGTGGCATAACCAATGCCGCCTTTTTCGCTGTTAACGTCACCAACAATATGACCGATTATATCAAGACGACCGTGAGATCCGAGTTCTGCAAGAGGTGTAGAGAGATCAACGTCGGTGATAGTTCCGTCGGCAGCGATAACGCCCCAATATTGGAGTGATTTGTCAGCGTTGATAAAGCAGTAGTCATAGATTACGTTGCCTGCATCGTCGGTGGTAACGGCTGTACCATTCCATTTTGTGCCTTCAACGGTTTCATTACCATTCCAATCTGTAACAGTAACGGCCGGAAGTTGTGCATAGGTTGTCATTGCAGAGCCGTCCCAAGCTACGATAGCGTTTGCCTTATGGTCGTTCATAAGAACTTTGCCGTCCTTACCGACAGCGAAACGGCAAACGGTTTTTCCTCCGTTATCAGTAGCTGTGGGCTTACCCCAGCCTCCGTCGGGACCTTCGATAGGATTTGATACGCCATCTTTAACGACGTTGGCCCATACTGTTTCAACAGTAAACTGAGCAGAAGCAGAAGCAATCATTGGCATAGCGAGAGCCGAGATTGCTAAAGTGCGTAAAGTTTTTTTCATGAATTATTATTTATTTGGTTAAAAAATTGTGTGTGCAAATATACTCAGTAAATTTGAAATAATCTCGTTTCAAGAGCAAAAAAATGCATAGGTCAGTATAAATTTGACCTATGCACATTAATTATATTATAAACGATTATTATTCGGCTTCAACGGCGGCTTCGTCAGCTGCCAAGGGATTCCATCCCTGAGCACGCAGTGGGATCTCGGCATCATCGCGTGTAATCATGGCGCAACCGAGTTCAGGCTTGGTGATGTAACCGATTACGCGTATCCCCGGAAGGTCTTTAACCTTCTCGTGGTCGGTAAGAGGCACTGTGAAAAGCAGTTCATAGTCCTCGCCTCCGTTCAGGGCTGCGGTCACAAGGTTCATGTTGAGTTCTTCTGCCATCATCGCTGTCTGATAGTCGATGGGTATACGGTCTTCGTATACTCTGCATCCGCAGTTGCTCGCCTTGCAGATATGCAGCAGTTCGGATGAAAGACCGTCGCTGACGTCCATCATAGATGTCGGTTTGATACCGGCTTTCGCGAGTTCGGCAACGATGTCTTTACGGGCTTCGGGTTTCAGCTGTCGCTCGATGATATATTCTTTACCGCCAAATTCGGGCACGAAATCTTTTTGTCCGGCAGCAGCGATTTTCTCGCGTTCGAGCAGTTGCAGTCCCATGTAAGCGGCGCCGAGGTCACCGCTGACACA
>CAMWNL010000117.1 GCA_947175585.1 uncultured Bacteroidales bacterium
GAATTAACGTTAATGAAAAATCTGATATATTACGTATTGTCGTTGGCTTTGGCTGCGGGTCTGACCGCTTGTGGCGGAGCCAAACTTGCCACGGCTGATGAGCAGATGGCCAGGGGCGAGTATTTTGATGCCGCTAAGACTTATCGCAAGGTTTATAATAAGCTTGACCGCAACCAGCGCGAACTCAGAGGCGAAGTTGCCTTTAAGATGGCCGAGTGTCACCGTCGGCTGAGCCAGAACGCCCGTGCTTCGGCCGCTTATGCCAACGCCCGGCGTTTCGGCTACCAGGACTCTCTGTTGACTCTTCATCTTGCCGAGTCACTCCATGCCGAGGGCAAATATTCTCAGGCTATTGAAGCTTATGAGGAATATCTGGCGTCACATCCGGGCGATGTAAAGGCAAAGAACGGCCTGACCGGCGCAAAACTCGGACTCGAAAAGAAATATGCCACTCGCTATGTTGTCCGTAATGCCAAGGCTTTTAATTCCCGACGCGCTGACTATGCTCCGATGTATTATGATAACTCCTATGACCGCTTGTATTTCACTACGACCAATGAAAAAGTCAACGGCACTCACCGCAGTGAAATTACCGGCATGAAGAAAGCCGATATATGGACTGTTTCTAAAAACGAGCGAGGTCAGTGGAACCGTCCGGAGCCGGTTGAAGGTGAGTTGAACTCAGAGGCTGAAGAAGGAGTCATTTCTTTTTCACCTGACGGCTCGACGATGTATCTCACCGTAGCGCGCCGTGAGCCTAACGCCAACACCGGGGTCGAGATATATACCTCGCAACGCAGTGACGCGCAGTGGAGCAAACCTGTCAAATTTGAAATAACTGCCGATACTCTTTCGAGCTACGGTCATCCGGCTGTTTCGCCCGACGGCAATTGGCTTTATTTTACATCCGATATGCCCGGCGGTTCAGGCGGTAAGGATATCTGGCGCATTAACCTTAAAGACCGTGTCGGTTCGCTTGAGAATCTCGGAGAGTGGATCAACACTCCCGGTGACGAAGTGTTCCCTTATATGCGCAGCGACTCTGTACTCTATTTTTCATCTGACGGCCATCCCGGCATGGGAGGTCTTGACATTTTCAAAGCCGTCATGACAAAGTCGGGTGGTTGGAACGTTACAAATATGGGTTCGCCTGTCAACTCCTCGTCTGATGATTTCGGCATAACTTTCGGTCCGGCTGAGACTGGTTACTTCAGCTCCAATCGCGGTAGCGTCTACGACAATATATATTCGTTTGAGCTACCTGAGATTAAAGTGACAATCAGCGGATGGGTTCTCGACCGCGATGAAGAGCCTGTGCCCAATGCTGTTATCCGCATCGTCGGTAATGACGGCAGCAATCAGAAGCAGATTGCCAAACCCGACGGCAGTTTCTCTTTTCCGCTTGACCGTGGGGTGAGCTATGTGATGCTTGCCGGTGCCAAAGGCTATCTTAACGCAAAGCAGGAGTTCACTTCTGACATTGCTGAGGAAGATGCCGCTTATGACGTCGACTTCATCCTTTCTTCAATCACAAAACCGGTAGTGATCGATAATATCTTTTATGATTTTGATAAGGCGACTTTGCGCCCCGAGTCAAAGACTGCTCTTGACGAAATGGCGCAGGTGCTTCGCGATAATCCCAATGTGACCATCGAAATGGCGTCACACACTGACCGCATCGGCTCTGACGAATACAATATCAGACTTTCAAGCCGCCGCGCCCAGTCGGTGATCGATTATCTTATCTCGGTTGGCATCGATGCCCGTCGCCTGCAGTCTCAGGGCTATGGCAAATCTCGTCCTAAGACCATCACCAAAAAACTCGCTCGCGAGTATCCGCAGTTTACCGAAGGCCAGGTTCTTGACGAAGAGTTTGTCAACAGTCTCTCGCCTGAAGATCAAGAAGCCGCAGACCAGATCAACCGTCGCACAGAGTTCCAGGTTCTTTCTATCGACTATCAGATGTTCTGACAATGAGATTCCGCACAGAAATAGAGATGCGTCCCGGCTGTTTTGCCATTTCTCACGATGATAAAATCGTGTTGCTCGGCTCGTGTTTCTCCGACAATGTCGGGAGTCGTCTCAGTCGCGACGGTTTTGATGTCTGTTTCAATCCATTCGGACCGCTTTATAATCCGGTCTCGCTCGCTCGTTTTTTGAATGATCTGCTCGAAGGCCGTGTTTATAGAGGTTCGGATTTCATCAGAGATAATGCCGGCATTTATCATTGTCTTGATTTTGCCTCGCGTTACCAGAGTCCTGATGCCGACGCTCTCGCTGCCAAACTTAATGATGAGATGGTGGCTCTCCGTCAGGCTCTCGACGCTTCTTCTGTGCTTGCCCTGACTTTTGGTTCATCGGTAGTCTACTCGCTTGGTGATTCGGTCGGAGCGACTGTCGGCAACTGTCATAAATTTCCCGGATCTATGTTCTCGCGCCTTGCGGTATCGTCCTCTGAGATTGTCCGGATTATTTCACCGGTCTTGTCGAGACTGAAAGAGCAGGGCAAAAACATCATTCTCACCGTCAGTCCTATTCGCCATCTTGCCGATGGTCTCCACGGCAACCAGTTGTCCAAAGCGCGTCTTCTCCTCGCGTGTGACGCCTTATCAGGACTTGCCGAATATTTCCCGGCTTATGAAATCATGCTTGATGATCTTCGCGACTATCGTTTTTACGATCGAGACCTCAAACATCCTACCGATATGGCCTGTGACTACATTTATGAAAAATTCAGTCAGCGCTATTTCTCCTCGTCAACAATCGAAAAAGCAATCAAAGAACGTGAGGCTTCATTGAGAGCAGCTCACCGACAAATCATACAGTAAAAATGAAATTGACAGTCGACAATATTGCACGCTTGTTAGGCGTCTCATCCTCTTCCGGTCGTGAGATAGTGACATTGCTTACCGACAGCCGCTCTTTGTGCGAGCCGGAAACCACACTTTTTTTCGCACTCAGGACTTCAGTCAACGACGGCCATCGCTACGTGGCTGATCTTTATCGTCGTGGAGTGCGCGCATTTGTCGTTGAACGTGTGCCTGATATAATGTCAGGAGTGGATGACGCCGATTTTCTGGTTGTCGCTGATCCGCTTGAGGCTTTGCAGACGCTTGGAGCCTATGTACGCTCAACGGTTGATATCCCGGTAGTCGGCATCACCGGCAGCCGTGGGAAAACTATTGTCAAGGAATTGGTCTACGCCGCTCTGCTTAAGGCCGGACGTCGTGTGGTGCGCAGTCCTCGCAGCTGGAATTCTCAGATCGGAGTGCCTTTGTCTGTATGGAATCTCGAATTTGACACTGAAATTGCGATTTTCGAAGCCGGAATAGATCATCCCGGACAGATGCAGGTGCTTCGTGACATAATCCGTCCGACGATTGGCGTCATGACCTATATTAATGGCGAACACGATGCTGGTTTCATCGACCGCGAAAGTAAAGTCGAGGAGAAACGCCGCTTGCTGTCAGGCTGTGGTGTCGTCATAGAGGGTGATGACAACCGCCGGATAGCAGCCGACATTCTGGACGCTCTTGGTGAGTCGCGCGATCTGCTTGATGGCATTGATGAGGTCTCGACACGTCTTGATGTTCATGACGGTGTCAACGACAGTCTGATGATTTTCGATGAGTTTACCGCCGATGCCCCCTCTCTACTCAGTGCTCTTGATTTTATGAGCCGGCGTAAGACCGCTTCCCGACGCAATACTGTTATTCTCGGTGATTTGCTTCATCGTGATGGCGAGGATATCAGGACTGTCTACCGTGAAGTCGCTGCAATGCTCAGACTGGCCGGTATTGACCGTCTGATAGCCGTTGGCAAAGAGATAAGCGCGTGTGCCGATGTCTTTGACCCACTCATTGCAGTCGAGTTTATGGATAGCGTTGATAGGTTTCTCGCCGAGTATGATGTCTCGCGTTTTGACCGTGAATTGATACTTATCAAAGGTAAGCGTGGTGCCGGTTTTGACTCTATTATGCGCCGGCTCGAATCTCCGCGTCATCAGTCGATTCTCGAAGTCAATCTCGATGCCGTTGTTGACAACTTCAACTCTTTTCGCGCACTGCTTAAACCGCAGACTGGGATGGTCGCGATGGTCAAAGCCTCGGGCTATGGCACCGGAGCTCTTGAGCTTGCTAAGACTCTGCAGGCTCAGGGAGCGGCTTATCTTGCAGTCGCCGTGATAGAGGAGGGTGTCGCCCTGCGTCGTGCCGGCATAACTATGCCGATAATGGTTCTCAATCCCGTCTCAACCAATTATCAGGCGCTTTTCTCCTATAATCTCGAACCGGCCGTGTTCTCTTTGCGTGAACTGCGCATGCTCGTAAACGAGGCATCGCGCTTCGGTCTCGAAAAATATCCGGTTCATATTAAGTTTGACACCGGTATGCACCGTGTCGGATTTATTGATGACGAGATTGACTCCCTTGTCAGGCTGTTGAAGTCAACCGATACTGTTAAGGTTGCCTCGGCGTTCTCTCATCTCGCTACAGCCGACTGTCTCGACGAAGACGCTTACACCGAGTCTCAGTTCGAAGCCTTCGACTGTATGACCGGCGCGCTCGCCTCAGGTCTTGACTATCCGTTCAAACGTCACATACTCAATACTGCCGGGATTATGCGTTATCCCGATCGACAGTATGACATGGTTCGCCTCGGCATCGGTCTGTATGGCATCAGTCCTCTTCCGCCCGAAGCAACCTGTATATCCCTGCGCACTGTCGCAAAACTCAGCTCGACTATTATTTCGCTGAAGCGTTGGCCGGCTGAAACCACTGTCGGTTACTCCCGTCGCGGTGTGCTTGCTCGTGAATCAGTCATTGCTACCGTCCCTATTGGCTATGCCGACGGTGTCGACCGACATTTTGGATGCGGCAATGCCAGGTTTGTTGTCAATGGCTGTCTGTGTCCGACAGTCGGTAATATCTGCATGGACTTATGCATGATTGATGTCACTGACGCCGGTGCTTCAATCGGCGACAGGGTGGAGATATTCGGTCCCGATGCGCCGATTGAGTCTCTCGCCGCTACTCTGGGCACAATCCCTTATGAGATTCTGACCTCTGTTTCACCACGCATTCACCGCATATATTTCAGGGAGTGATGATGGCTAAACGCGCGCAGTTCACAACCCGTATCGGGGTGATCGCCACAACGGTCGGTTCGGCCGTAGGTCTCGGCAATATCTGGCGTTTTCCTTATGAAGCCGGCACTCATGGAGGCGGAGCTTTCATGCTTTGCTATCTGTTCTTCATATTTATTATAGGTATACCGGTCATCAGTGCCGAGTTTGTCATGGGGCGTGCCGCGCGTTCAGGCATCATGGGCTCATTCCGTCATCATAGTGGCGGCCGTCGTTGGGACTGGATGGGCTACGCATCAATCTTGGCTGCGGTTCTGATTCTGTCATTTTACTCGGTTGTCGCCGGCTGGACTATGGAATATACTTTCGAATCTGTCTGCGGTCATCTTGGAGAGGTGGCTGACGCGGCCCGTCATGCTGAGTTTGATGATTTTATCAGCGGTTGGCGTCCGGTCTGGTGGATGCTTGCCTTTTTAGGAATCAATGCGGCGGTGCTCCTTGGCGGTGTCCGTAAAGGCATCGAACGCATGAGCAATATCCTCATGCCCGTCTTGTTTATCATCCTCCTCATCTTTTGCGTTAACTCTTTATTGCTTCCCGGTGCGTCTGAGGGGCTCAGGTTTCTGTTCTATCCCGATTTTTCGGCGATAACTCCGTCAGTTGTTCTCGGTGCTATGGGTCAGGCATTTTTTTCGCTGTCGATTGGCTTGGGTTGCATGATGACTTATGCCAGTTATTTCAATGATGCTACCCCTATAGTTAAAAGTGCGACCATAACGGCTTTGCTTGACACTCTTGTTGCTGTGCTCGCCGGTGTGATTATTTTTCCAGCTGTGTTTTCTTTCGGCATGCAGGCTGAGGCCGGGCCTAAACTTGTCTTCGAAGTATTGCCGTCAATTTTCTATCGCATGCCGGGCGGAGGCCTGTGGAGTGCGATGTTCTTCTTCCTTCTCGTCCTTGCATCATTGACTTCAACTATTTCGATGAGCGAGATATTCATCGCCTTTCTCTGCGACGAGTTCAGGATCGCGCGACGTAAGGCGACATTATGCCTTACAT
>CAMWNL010000118.1 GCA_947175585.1 uncultured Bacteroidales bacterium
GACGTGGATCAGCCGGAACGTTGATTTGCTCTTCACGAGCGTTTTTACGACGGAGCTCGCCGTTGACCGAGAGCCAATCCTGCAGTGGAATTATGCATAGCATCGATTGTGATTTCAGATGTAAGTCAATTATCTGATCACAGATCGACGGATCGGCTACGCCCGGAGCCTCACCTGCGTGATGAAGTACTGTATTATAGAACAGCTGAGTCTTCGCAGGGTCTTCCTCCCACCACTGACGGATGCCGCCCATATCGTGAGTCGAAGTAGTGCATACACTGAAATACGGATACTGCCATGTATTGCCAAACTCTGAGCCGGCCGCTTTAGGCATACGCTGAATCTCAAGTGACAATATTTCGAGTTTATCCAACACCGCAGGAACACATGCCGGAATCATGCCGAGATCTTCAGCGCAGACAAGCATATCGGTTGCGTCGATAAGCGGAGGAAGTTTCCACATCGCTTTTCCATACCAGAAGTCATTATGACGGTGATAAAAGAAATCATTATATAGGCGGTCGAAGCACGAACGATCGTAGTCATTGAGCGAGCGATAAGCGTGAGTCTGCCAAGCCGAGATGCGAGGATGGTATTTGCCTTTTTCATATGGGTCTTCGATGAAGAGCACATTATCAATCAATCTCAGCAGACCGTTACAGAGCTGATCGTTTTTCTCGGATTGTTGCTGCGAAGCAAAAAAATCAGCGACTTTACGCTGTGTCCTGACTGCAGGTTTAAGTGCGTAACACCCGTCACCGATACCGACAAGGAATCGTTCACGGGCTTCGTCAGTATATTTGCCGAAGAAATCGTCAAGAAATGAATCTTTAATCAGTGGCCGTGTCTGGACTTCAGGATTGATACTGAAATCATAGTCAGATTTAAGCTCTTCGGGGGTAAACGGCAAAGCCGGATTAAACACACCCAACAGTCCATGAATCGCATCCATCGGAATTTGCCAGATGCGGAAGAAGCCGAGCACGTGGTCTATACGGTAGGCATCGAAATACTCTGACATTTTTTTGAAGCGAGACTTCCACCATGCAAAGCCGTCGCGGCTCATTTCGTCCCAGTTGTATGTAGGAAAGCCCCAGTTCTGACCAAGCACAGAGAAATCATCAGGCGGCGCACCTGCCTGGCAGTCAAGATTGAAAAGACGTGGATTGAGCCACGCATCGACACTGGTTCTTGAGATGCCGATCGGTATGTCGCCTTTGAGGGCCACGCCTTTGCTGTTAGCATAATCTTTGGCCGCATGCATCTGCTTGTCAAGATTATATTGCAGGAAGTAGACGAAATTTATATTATATGAGTTATCACAAACGAAGCGATCAATCTTCTCCGCATTGTATTTTGAATATTTGCCCCATTGAGTATAGTCCGGAGTTTCAAATTTATCGCGAAGCACACAGAAAGCAGCATAAGGTTTCAACCAATGCTCATTACGATTGACAAAATCCTTGAAATCTTTTGAAGCTACAACCTGTTTGCCGTCCTGCGCAAATATTTCACGGGCAAAATCCAGTTTACCGCGAGTCACACGCTCGTAGTCAATCTCACTGAGCGAATTCAGTTCGCTGCCGAGTCTGTCGAAGTAAGCCTGACGATCGGGGTCATTGAGTTTGCCAAGGTCAGAAAGACGCAGATATATCGGATGGAGCGCAAACGTCGAGTTGGCATTGTAGGGGTAGGAGTCAGTCCACTTATGGGTCATCGTAGTATCGTTAACCGGCAGAATCTGTAGGAAGGTCTGACCGGTTTCGACACACCAGTCTACCATATCGAAAAGATCTCCGAAGTCTCCGACCCCGAAATCCTTGTCTGTCCTTATGGAGAACACGGGGATCGCGGTTCCTGCTCCTTTCCAGGGAGCAAGAGGATTTATAAAACGCAGTCCGGCTATGACAGTCGCTTTTTCAGCATCAGGCGTAATTCCGATATAACGGTTGGAACCGCCCTCCCATGCCACCAGTTCACCAGTCCGGGCTTTGAGTATAATAAACTTATATTCTGTCAAAGCACTCAACGAGTCCGTCGGAAGATTTGCTGTCCATACCGGATATGTCGAGTCATTCATCAAGACTGCATTATTTACATCCCAGCCGCCAAGCGTGGGAACAGAACCACATATAGCGAGCACTTCGTCAGATTTAATCATCGGAGCTGCAACCTGAATCTGCGTTACTCCTTTTGCCGGCACTAAGGGATGGTTGTGATTCACACGTTTACAAATACACTCTGTGAATGCCGAGGAGTAATATGGCTTGTCGCACGGTTGATCCTGCCAACGGTCATAGATTTCAATGGCTTCATTATCAGTCGAGATATGGAATTTCCTCCGGTTGCCCCATTCGTGCCGCGTGTTACCGTTATCATTGCGGACGATGTAACAATAGTCAAACGAGCGGATGTTATCAGGAATATCAATGGTTGCGGTCCAATGTTCGGAGCCACTGATTGACATTCTCAGTGCATTATTTTCTGAGTTGTCACCTAATGCAGGTATGGAACCTGATATATATACGGATTCACCCCAACGGGTGTGATAATCGACATGAAAAGTCAACTTCATGGTCATGAGGGTGGTGCTAAATTTTGTAAGTTGAAATAATCATAAATCTTTAATGTTATGTAAAAATAGTAAGATTGCCGTTTCTGAGCAAATCTTTTCCATGAATTTAAAAAAGATTATGAGTTTTGACCACCGTATAATGGCGCAAAAAAAATCGCGTTCGATATTTCCATACGGAATGTCGAACGCGATAAAAACTTATAGATAGAAGCTTAGATAAGTTTCAGACGATTTTGCACGTCGTTGAGTTTAGCTTCGTCGTTAAGGCTGTAGTAAACGTTTTCGAGGAGTTTGAGAGGATCGGGATTTTCAGGATCAAGCTGATTGGCTTTTTCGAGATATTTTGCAGATTCTTCAAGCAGGGGCCTTACAGTAGAATCAAAGTAAGCGTTGATCTGGCTTGCGTCAGACGGGCCTTTGTCGCTTGCTTCATAAGCGTCCTGATAGATCTCACGTCCATAATAGTAGTTTGCTTTAGCACTATTGGGGTCTGCGGCAAGAGCCTTGTTATAAGCTTCTTTGGCTTCAGCTCGTTTTTCCTGAGTATCATAGATGACACCGAGCACTACATAATATTCGGGATTGTTGGGTTCATGTGCAATCGCATCGTTGATATACTTCAGTGCGTTGGGATAGTCCTGCTTGATGAGGTAATCGTTGATGATGAGGTTAAGATACAGTGGGTCTTCGTCGCCGTAGATAGGCATGGCCTCGCTTGCAAGAGAGAGCAGGGTAGCAGAGTCGCCGAGTTCGGTTGCTACAGAGATAGCGTAATCATAGACCTGTTTCTTATTATAACCCATATTCTTTGATTTGATGAAACATTCGAGGGATGCCTTCGGATCCTGAGCCTGCCATGCAGCGAGTGCCTGGTTATAAGCTATTTCAGAGAGCAGGGTGTCGGCAGGAACCTGGATGCCTTTGAATTTTGCAGGCTGCGCTGACATGCTGAGATAGATGTCCCATGATTTATATGCGCCCTTATAATCCTGAACATTCCAGAGATTGATAGCATTGTTGTTGTAGTCGTTGTAGTGGCCGACAAGCGTGTTGACGATGTCTTTTGAATATTTTGTTTTGATTTTGCCTTTGGCATCGGGCACAGAGTCAAGAGACAACGCTTTCATCATGTAGTCATAACCGTCAAGAAGGTTCTGGCCCATGGTGATCTTACCGTCTTCAGGCAGTTTGCCGAAAGCTTCGAGTCCGAGCAGCTCGTCATACTGGTTGAAGGCAGCTTTTCCTGGAATATACCAAGTCTGCGACATAGACTGGGTCTCAGGATTTGTGAAGGCAGGTGTTACGATTTCTACAACCTTCTTCATCGGTTCTTTAGCTTTCATGGCGCGCTCAGCGTCTTTAAGAACGTTAGCCTGAGCAAAGGCGCCTAATCCACACATTATGGTGGCACCTAAGAGAATGATTTTTTTCATATCAATACTCAATAAAATTTATTTTGGTTAAATGTTATTCATCTATTTCTTCGTCAGCGGTTTCATCTGCCTCGTTGTCATTGATCTGTTCGTCAGCGATTTCGGGCAGTTCCTCTCCTTCGATTACTTCTTCAACTTCCTCTTCTGGGTCAGCATCGACACAGCAGACAGACGCAATCACATCGTTACGCTTTTCGAGGTTGATCAGACGCACACCCTGAGTAGCTCGGCCCATCACACGGATATCAGCAACATGCAGACGCAATGTGATGCCGGACTTATTGATAATCACAAGGTCATTGTCATCGTTAACACTCTTGAATGCAACTAGGCGCCCTGTCTTGTCGGTAATGTTCATTGTCTTCACACCCTTACCGCCACGGTTAGTGATGCGGTAGCTGTCGAGAAGTGAACGTTTGCCGAAGCCTTCCTGCGAAATAACCATTACATTATTGATTGCGTCGACAGGCATGGCTATAAGACCTATTACTTCGTCGTCACCACCGTCGAGCTTCATGCCGCGCACACCTGTCGACACTCGACCCATCACGCGCAGCTGACTTTCATGGAAACGGATTGCACGGCCGTTGCGGTTAGCCATGAGGATTTCAGAATTGCCGTCTGTGAGCTCTACGCCGATAAGGTTGTCATCGTCGCGAAGGATAATAGCTTTCTTACCTTTGGCAAGCACGCGAGCGTATTCGGCAAGCGAAGTTTTCTTGACAACGCCGTTCTTTGTGGCGAACACAAGGTAGTGAGATCCGGTAAACTCGGGATCGTCAAGCTGCTTGCATCGGATAAATGCGTTGACCTGGTCGCCGGGTTCGATATTGAGCAGATTCTGAAGCGCACGACCCTTGCTGTTTTTAGCACCTTCGGGGAGTTCGTAGACTTTGAGTTTGTAGACGAGGCCACGGTCGGTGAAGAATAGCATAGTGTTGTGCATCGACGCAGGATATATATGCTCGATGAAGTCAGTATCGCGTGTATTGCTACCCTTTGCACCTACACCACCACGGTTTTGAGCGCGGAATTCGCTGAGCGGAGTGCGCTTGATATATCCGAGGTGAGAGATAGTGATGATCATTTCGTCATCGGCATAGAAATCCTCAGCGTTGAAGTCGCCGGCTGTGTAGTCGATGTCAGTGCGGCGTTCGTCACCGTATTTGTTTCTGATTTCTTCAAGTTCCTCTCGGATAACTGTGCGACATACCTCCGGATCGTTGAGGATTGACTCAAGGAATGCGATTTCTTCCTCAAGAGCATGGTAATCATCTTCGAGTTTATTCTGTTCAAGAGCTGTAAGACTGCGCAGACGCATTTCGACGATTGCCTGAGTCTGGGCGTCGCTGAGTCCGAAGCGCTCGCTGAGTCGGCGGCGTGCTTCATCAGTGTCGCCCGACGAGCGGATTATGGCGATAACCTCGTCAATGTTTTTAGACGCAATAATCAGACCTTCAAGGATGTGGGCGCGCTCACGAGCCTTGCCGAGCAGGAATCTTGTGCGACGAGTAACAACGTCATAACGGTGGTCGACAAACGCCTGAAGAAGTTCTTTAATATTTAATGTCTTCGGGCGTCCGTTGACGAGAGCGACATTGTTTACGCTGAACGATGCCTGCATCTGGGTCATCTTGTAGAGCTTGTTGAGCACAACGTTAGCGTTGGCGTCTGATTTCAACTTGATGACGATGCGCATACCCTTGTAGTCTGACTCATCGTTGATGTCAGCGATGCCGTCGAGCTTCTTGTCATTGACAAGATCGGCTATATATTTAATGAGTTCGGCTTTGTTGACTCCATAGGGTATTTCATGCACGATTATTGATTCGTGGTTGCCTTCAGTTTCGATTTCAGCCTTGGCACGGATGATTATGCGTCCGCGTCCTGTCTCGTATGCTTCTTTAACACCGTTGTAGCCGTAGATTGTACCGCCTGTCGGAAAGTCAGGAGCGGTGATATGCTTCATGAGGTCAGCGACGGTGATGTCAGGGTCCTCCAATACAGCAATAGAAGCATTGATAGCCTCAGTCATGTTGTGGGGAGGCATGTTGGTCGCCATGCCGCCCGCAATGCCGGCCGCGCCATTGACGAGCAGGTTGGGGAAG
>CAMWNL010000119.1 GCA_947175585.1 uncultured Bacteroidales bacterium
TGGTGACTCACAACGAAGTGCAGGCTCAGCAGACCGACCGCATCGTGCGCTTCTTTGACGGACGTATAATCTCTTGACATCTCTTTTCGAAATGAAAAATAAAATCTCACAGATAATCTATGACCTGCGGACGCAACCGGTCATAGGATGGGTGACAATCATAGGCACCGCTCTATCAATCTTTCTTATCATGATCGTGGTGATGATGCAACAGGTAAGCGTGCTGTCGTATGCCCCCGAAACCAAACGCGACCGCATGCTCTATGGCATGTACCTCCACTTAGAGGGAGATGGCGAGCACACCGGCTCCTCAAGCATGAGCTATACCCTCGCAAAGAAGCTGTATGGCGACCTCGATGGAATAGAGGAAATAAGCTATCATTCTGACTGGCTGACTCCGGTCGATGCAAAAGGCACTACCGGCAAGCCATATACGGTCGACATGCATAAGACTGACGATGGATTCTGGCGAGTCTATGATTTTGAATTGCTCGAAGGTCGCTTCTATGACGCTGCGGAGGTTGAGACCAACCGCAATCTTGCTGTTATAACCGAGAAAACCGCACGTCGCCTATTCGGAGACGACAACGTCGTCGGTCTGCATTTTATGCTCGACCACAACGATTTTGAAGTGATCGGCGTCGTTGCCGATGTATCAAAGTTTGCAACAATGGCCTACGGCGAAGTCTTTGCTCCGATAAATCAAAACGGTTGGGATGAATATTTCGGTGACATCTCGGCCGCGATGTTGGTCAAGCCGGGTGTAGACTTTGATTATATCCGCAATCAGGTAAAAGGACGCTATGCAGCCTTAGATGGCGAATTGGCCGCTGATAATCGCCAAACCGTCTACCACGAATCGCCCTACGATCAGGAGACCGTCGCAAGCGGAGTTGGAGGTTCTAACATGACTCCTGATCCCGACTCTTCCCGATATACGCGTTATGTAATCTATATTATACTTCTCATCGTTCCGGCTATCAATCTGAGCAGCATGCTCCACAGTCGTATGCGCCGTCGCATCAACGAGATCGGCATCCGACGCGCATTCGGCTGCACTCGCAAACGTATAATACAGGAAATTCTCTCGGAGAGTTTTATCATAACACTCATTGGTGGTGTCATCGGTCTTGTTTCGGCTGTAATCTTCGCCATGCTTTACGGTGGCCTCTACAGTGATTTCGGCTCGGCAAGCGTGCGCCCCTCCCTCTCGATGCTCATCAGACCTCAGACATTTGTATTTGCCTTAGGGGCATGCTTCATCCTCAACATCATCAGTGCTGCCGTGCCTGCATGGCAGGCAAGCCGCCTTAACCCCGTCGAAGCTATCAACACCAAATAAAAAACAATAATGAAACGCAAACTTATATCACAGATGCGCAATGAGTGGCGCAGCAACGTATGGATGTCAGTCGAACTGATTGTCGTTGGTGTTGTTCTTTTTGTAATTTTCGAAATTTTTGCTGTACTCGCCTATATTCATGAGCCGCCCAAAGGTATTGATTTCTCTGATATTTATATAGGCCGCATAGGATGGGTGGATAAATCATCTTCATCGTTCAGCCAATATCCCGACAGTCTTCATAACTACACGACCGACCTTGAAATGCTCAAGGCCAATCTCAGCGGCAATCCCTACGTCGAATCAGTCGGCACCGGTAATAATGCCATACCCTATAACTACAATTACAGTGGCACCATTATTGCCACCACAAGCAATGACTCCACCATTTATTACCGGGCTAACCAGAGATGCATGGATCCCGACATGGTGAAGACACTGCGTCTGACCGGTTACAACGGCGAGAGTTCCGATAAATTGGCAAAAATGATTGATGAAGGTATGATGCTGATTTCAACACTCGATAATGAGGATTTCGACACCGATTTGTGGGTTGGCCATGACGTTTATTATGGCGCAGACTCCGCTAATGTCTATCAAGTCGGAGGTCTGATTAACGGCATACGCCGAGTGGACTACGAACCTCTATATGGTGGCGTTATTATCCATGACGTTCCTGACGACCGTATTCCTTCTGAAATCGCCATAAGAGTGAAACCCGGCAAAGGCCGCGAGTTTATGGAATCTCTTGATGAATCTTATCTCGAATTCGGCAACATCTACGTGTCAGACGTGATGAGCATCGAAAATCGTAAGGATGAAGCCCATCGCCAGTTCACTTCGATGATGCGCAATCTGACCGTCTGCGCTCTGTTCCTTATGATCGCTGTCTTCCTCGGCATCCTTGGATCATTCTGGTACCGCACCCAGCAGCGGATTCCTGAAATCGCTCTCCGGAAGGTCAATGGCGCCACAGATCGCGACATCTTATGCCGCTTTATGGCTGAAGGACTTATGTTGCTCCTGGTGTCAGCTCCCGTGATTGCTCTGATCGTGGCCCTGGTATTACCGAAATTCAGTTTGGACGAGAGCATCACAACTCCGGCATGGCTTGTATGGACAATGTTCCCTGTCACAATGGTAGCCCTCGGTCTGATGATTGTGACCGGAATCGCATGTCCGGCCTTCAAGGCAATGAAAACCAACCCTGCTGAAGCCCTCAAAGACCAATGAAACAGTTTTATTCTCTAATAACAATTGCATCCCTATGTTCGCTCTGCGCGTCTGCGCAGAGCAACCTGGAGATGACTCTGAGCCTCGACGATGCTATCGCGATGGCTCGCGTCAGAAGCGTCGATGCGGCCGAGGCTCTCGACGAGTTGAAAAGCTCCTACTGGGAGTGGCGCAGTTTCAGAGCCGAGCAATTGCCCGAACTCAATTTCAAAGCCACGCTCCCGGCCTATGCGCGACAATATAGTTCATATATGAACGAGGACGGCAGCTTCAGTTTTGTTGGCACCAACTATCTTCAGGCCAACGGCCAGTTGTCGCTCAGTCAGAACATACCGCTCACAGGCGGCAAGGTGTCGGTTACATCTTCTCTCGATTTTCTGCGCCAATATGACGGAGTCACCGGCAATCGTTTCATGTCTATTCCTGTAGCCATCTCTCTTTCTCAGCCTCTATTCGGCGTTAACTCTATGAAATGGGACCGGAAGATTGAGCCTGTCCGCTATGCCGAGGCAAAAGCGGCCTTTCTCAGCGCGACTGAGGATGTTGCCCGGCTGACCGTCGACTACTACTTCACTCTGCTGATGAGTCGCGAAAATGTCGAAATCTCCCGTCAGAACCTCGAAAACGCCGAGCGCCTCTATGCCGTTGCCCAAGAGAAACGCGAGATGGGCATGATCAGTCAGAACGACCTCCTGCAGATGGAGCTTAACCTTATCGACGCGAAATCAACCCTGACCGACAATCTCAGCGAACTGAAATCCGACATGTTCCGACTGCGCACATTCCTCGACCTTGGCGAGGATATTGATATAGTCCCGATAATCCCCGACGAGGTGCCGCGTGCTGAAATTGACTTCCGCGACGCCCTTGACCATGCTCTTGCCAATAACAAATTTGCCAAAAACATGCTTCGTCTTCAGCTTGAGGCCGACTACGACGTTGCCAAGGCCAAAGGCGACCTGCGCGAGATAGAGCTTTTTGTCCAGCTCGGCTATACCGGCACTGACAACGACATCAACGGTGCCTACAAGCGTTTGCGTGCCAACGAGGTTGCCTCTATCGGGGTGTCGCTTCCGCTCGTCGACTGGGGCAAGCGCCGCGGCCGTGTCAAAGTCGCCGAGAGCAAACGCCGCGTGACCCAAAGCCGCATCAACCGCGAGACAATGAATTTCAATCAGAATATTTTCATACTCGTCGAGCGCTTTACTAACCAGCAGCAGCAACTCGACCTCTCGGTAAGGGCGGCCGAAATTGCAGCAAAGCGTTATCACACCAACGTCGAGACCTACCTGATCGGCATGCTCGCAACGCTGGAACTCAACGACTCTCGTGTCAGTAAGGACAATTCGCGTCGTGAATACATCAACCAGCTCTACAAATTCTGGAATTACTGGTATCAGATCCGGTCACTCACCCTACACGACTATGCGTCAGGCGGTGACATCAACGTCGATTTTGAGAAATACATAAATTTTGATTAATTTCGTGTCATGATACTGATTATTGACGATGACCAGGCTATAAGGCTCTCTATAGGACTTATGCTGCGGCAGGCCGGCTTCGAATATGAAGCGGTTTCCACCGAGTCTGAAGCTATGGCGGCTATGCGACGCGGAAATGTCGATTTAGCCATACTCGATATGAACCTTACACTGTCGACAACCGGCCAGCAAGGCATCGAGATGTTGAGAAAATTCAAAATCCTCGCTCCGACAACTCCCGTAATCATGCTCTCCGCCTGGGCGACTGTGCCTTTGGCGGTCGAAGGAATGAAATATGGAGCGGTTGACTTTGTCACAAAGCCGTGGGCAAACCGCGATTTCATGGCAAAAATCCGTAAAGCTCTCGACTCGGCTGAAAAAGCCAGAGAGTCAGACAAAGTTGACTCACTCGACAACACCGAGCGCCTGACTATCGAAAAAGCGCTCAAACAAGCCGACGGCAATCTTTCGACCGCAGCCCAATTGTTAGGCATAACCCGACAGTCTCTTTACCGGCGCATGGAAAAATTCGGATTGAAATGAAACAGACAACAATATGGCTCGCCTTGGCCGCAATTGCAATCATCGCTTGCTCTGTATTTGCTTTCTTTGGACTGAATGGCTGCATTTATGCCGCCTCACTGCTTGCCATACTCTCGCTCCTTATGTTCCATCGAGCCACCTCCATGCCGATGCGAGCCATTCGCACGGGCATGGATCTTCTGAAAAGTCAGGACTTCGCCAGTCGCTTGGCTGCAACAGGTCAAAAGGAGGCCGATGAAGTCGTCACCCTATATAACACCATAATTTCCAACATAAAAGCCGAGCGCCTGAAAAAACTTGAGCAGGATAATTTTCTGAGTAAGCTTGTCGAAGTCTCGCCTATGGGCATCGCAATATGCTCCTTTGACGGGGAAATCGAGCGCACCAACCCTGCCTTCGATTCTTTGTCAAGTCATGCATTGCTCCTCACTCTTGCTTCACTCCCTGACAATGGCCAATGCACGATCCGACCCGAGGCGACTCAGGTGCTGAGATGTTCCCGGCTGTCGTTTATGGACAGAGGTTTTAAACGTCCGTTTTTTCTCGTTGAGCGCCTGACCGATGAAATTGTGCGAGCCGAGACATCTATATTCAACAAAGTCGTTCGCACAATGGGCCATGAAGTCAACAACACCCTCGGTGGAGTTGTCTCGGTGCTTGAGACGTTAGCCGCTGTCAACTCCGACGATGCCGAAATCACAGCGGCTATAGATAGCTGCCGCACAAGCTGTATCAATCTCGGCGGATTTGTCAAGGGCTACTCCGATGTGGTCAAACTTCCTGATCCCGTAACGGAAACTGTCAGCCTGAATAAGTTTGTCTGTGACACATTACCGTTTCTCTCCGAACTGTCCACTGAAAACATAACCATAGAAACCGATTTTCACGAACCCTCACCTTCTGTTGAAATTGACCCTATGCTTATCCACCGCGTTCTGGTCACCGCAGTCAAAAACTCTGTGGAGAGCATCGGCGACGCCGACGGCCGCATAGTAATCCGAACCGCTCCCGACATCCTTGAGGTAATCGACAACGGCAAAGGCATATCAGACGAAACCGCAAAAATGATATTCACACCATTCTTCTCCACCAAACATGCCGACCGCGGACTCGGTCTGATGCTGATTTCCGACATACTCCGCCGTCACAACGCAACATTCACCCTTATCACAGCCCCCGACAAACTCACACGCCTGACAATAAGGTTTAATCATTGACCTGTCTCACCGGTCAGCCTGTCCTGCTCTTTTTTCAATGTCTGACTTGCACACAAACGAGAACTTCACTACTTTTGTAGACGTTATAGTTTACAACGCTATTTCAAACTCGATTATGGACAGAATCAAAGTTAAGATCATCAATAAATCAGGCAATGCCCTGCCTGCTTACGAGACCCCCTCGGCTGCCGGTATGGACGTGAGAGCCTGTACCCGTGAACCCATCGTCGTCAAACCGCGTCAGCGTGTTCTTGTCCCCACCGGTCTGCGTGTCCAGCTGCCTC
>CAMWNL010000120.1 GCA_947175585.1 uncultured Bacteroidales bacterium
TCTATCTGAGATTTCGCCTGTCGAAGCATCAAAAACGTAACCACAATAAGGACTTTCACTTGTTCCCGTAGGCAGAAGCAAATTATTATAATCCGACAATCCGTAAATCTGATCAAAAATAAGATTATCCTCACCGAGTTTTGTCGGCAATGCAAACTCTCCGATTGGATTGAAATTAATATCATACTGCATCAGTTTATGAGGTGTCAGCAACTGGATAGACCGGTTGAACGGATTCCACGAAAACCCCATCATCATATCATACTCTCCCGGCCCGGCACCTCTCACCCAACTCGAACAAGACACATAATGCCCATCCTTATCAAAGACATGAATCTGTTTCTTATTATCCCCGACAAATATATAATCATCAGAAACTTGCACCTGATTAGCAACCGACGGATAAGTCTCGCCCTCAAATAGCAGAGGCACAATATCTACATCACTAAATATATCCTCAATCGAAGACACGGCATAAGGCGTCAAAGCAACGGTGTCTTGTTGCTCTTTTTCACTATTCTGGCATGCAAAAACGCCAAGCGCAGCAACCAAATAAAGCAATTTCCTTATATCAATCATACTTATTAGATTAAAGTTTGAAGGTGATAAAACCCAATATTAACAAAATTCGAATAATCATTATGACAAATTTATTTGTTTCGTCAAAAGTTAAATTTTTCATCACCTTCATTTTTACTCTTTGACCATACGATAGTCATAGTCCTCAGTTGTAAACTTACATTCACTAAGGAGCATGACACCAAAAATAAGCGCTACTAATTTAAAAACATTCTGTATTAATATTTTTTTATTGCAAAAATAAAACAAAAACACAAAACAATAAAATAAAAAACAACTTATTTCAACATAACATCAAAAAAAGCTATCCGCACATCTTTAATACATGACTATCCCTGAAAAGTGTTGACAGATTTGAGGACGATTAACTAATATGTTTTACACCGTCTGAGACGGTTCTCTGTTTCTCTTTACACGATTTTCTCGGTTGACTGATTCGGTTTACAGATAATGCTCTGTGAACTGTTTTTCTTTACATACTCCATGAAATTGGACTATGTCGGTTGTGTCGTCCTCCGAATGCAAAGTTAGCAAGATTCCACGACCATGTCAAGATAATGATGGATTTTTGTAACTTCACCTTCGAAAGTCGAAGAGAAAGAGGGCTCCGCTGAGGAGCAATCTGCAGGCAATAGACTTCTGAATCGCACTGAGATAGTGTTCCCGCGCGCGGTCCGCAAGAGCAGCGGCCTCTATTTCAGGGGATGCCCCTGGCTAAGAAAAAACTAAACCGGAGTCAAGGCCTCCACGTGTCTGTCCCAGGGATTTCTCCAACAACGCTTCTGTTCGCCGGTCTCTCCATGTACTGTTTCGGGAGTCTTGTTACCGATGCTCATATGGGGGCGTTGAGTGTTGTAGAACAAGATGATACGTTGCAGTTCCTCCCTGCATTTCTCTATTGTGGGTATCTTCATCTTATACAGCCATTCGGTCTTCAGTATTCCGTTGGCTCTCTCGGCGATGGCGTTTTCCAGCGGATCTCCGCTCTGTGTCATACTTATCATTATGTTGTGCTTCCTGAGTTCCGCCACATACGCGGCACTGCAGTACTGACATCCACGGTCGGAATGATGGATAAGTCTTGCGGCTGTCTCATCATCGATGGTCTCGAGAGCCATTCTGAGTGCCTGAAGTGGATATGCCGTTTCAAGGGTTGGTCCAATTGCCCAGCCCACTATCTTACGGGAATATGCATCTGTTATCAATGACAGATAGCATACACCCTCATCAGTCTCTACGTACGTTATATCACTGACCCATATCTCATTGGGACGCATTGGCACAATCTCTTTAATCAGATTGTCATACTTGCGGTAATGGTGGCTGGAGTCCGTGGTCTTATAATGACGACGGCGCTTTATCTGAACCATCAGTCCGTTTTTACGAAGAAGCTCAATGAAGGCGTCCCGTCCCGGCATACAACCAGTAGATTCAAACACTCCTTTGATTATAAGATATAGTTTTGCACACCCCAGCCCCGGATTGTCCTTACGGTAATCGCTTGCTTTCTCAACTATCAACGGTTCTATGGCATTTTCTGCAAACTCGTTGTCGCCTTCACGATTGTAATACGACTGTCTGCTGTAACCAAACAGTCCGCAGAGAGTCTTCAGCGCAGGCGCCGGAGACTCTTCGCGGAGCAGACTCACTGTTTGGTGCCAGATTTTTTTCTTATGGGAATGTTGAAAGTCTCCTCGGCAAGATTTATCATCGTGTCGTAGGCATGTGCGCGAAGTTTCTCAAGCTCAGCCTCTTTGCGTGCCTGTTTCAGTTGCGCCTTAAGTTCCCGGATCTGGTCATCCTTGCTTTTCTTGGCCATATCTTCTTCGGTTTGTTCCTCCAAAGATAATGATTTTTCCTGACTTACATACTTCCCAATCCAGCTATAGACACTGTTGATACTTACAATGCCATAGCTTCTACGGATATCTTCAGCTGTTCGTTCGCCTCGCAATATCTGCGCAACAAGTTGCATGCGATCTTCCTCTTCCAAAGAGATCCTCTTCTCCTCACGAAACTCCCATGAGATCTCTCCGGTCTCCGGGTCTTGGATCCGTTCTCGATAAGTTTTTGTTCTTGTCCTCATTGACTCTTTTTGATTGTGCTCTCAAAAGTGTCAACTTTTTTCAGTTCAAGTCAACATACTTTACTATATGAATCTTCCTACTCGTAATAAGACAATATATATCAAACCAATACACCAACTACATAAGAAATATGGACAACAAAGTGAATTTTTATTATTTTATATGGTTGCGCCGCAAGTAATTGTCAAGAATTTGTTAAATTTGCTTCCATTATGAAGACGCGATTGAAAATCAACCCATCTTACTCAGCGCTCAGCGACTGGTTAAGCCAACTGCCCGATGACTTCGGACGAGGCACGGTGATATATCGAGGCCGCAACGAAATCAGACGCTTTACTGCGCCCGACGGCACGGATCTTGTAGTGAAACGCTTCGGCCGGCTTCCGCTGTTGCGCCGCGTTATATACTCTACCGTCGTGCGCTCTAAGGCAAGCCGGTCATTTGACTATGGCAAACGCTATCTCGACCTTGGATTCAACACGCCTGAGCCTGTCGCCTCAATCGAGCTTCTGAAAGGCGGCATACTTGCCGACGCATACTACGTTTCGCTATATAGCCCGGCCGAACCCCTGTTCGGGCCACTTGTTAAGGCCGATCGTTTTGACTCGGCACTCGCTGATGAAGTAGCACAGCTTATGATTGACTTACACGCCAAAGGTGCTATCCACGGCGACCCTAATCTTAAAAATATATTGTATAACCGCGGCGATGACGCCAGTGTCACCCTATCGCTCATCGACACCAATCGCTCGAGCTTCCGCCGCCATATTTCAAAGCGCGCCGCCCTCAAAAACCTGATGCGCGTCTCACACCGCCGCGACCTTATGCGACAGATTGCCGGCCGCTACGCCACCCTGCGCGGACTCGACCCGATTAAGACCGTTGACAAAGTTTTCACCTCCCTTAACAGATTTGAACGCAACCGCAGTTTCCGCCATCGGCTGAAACATATCTTTGGCATCAATTGATTCTGCCTGACATCGTTTTGTCGGTACAAAGATTATGACTATATTTGCAACCGTGGTTGAATCAACCACGGTTGCAAATAATTCAAAAAGATGAGATTTTATAATTGATTACGAAGTCGAAACACGACTCTTCACCATAGAAGATATGTAACTCAGGCTTTTTGATTATCTTTGCTTATTATTTTTTTGTTATGAGCCGATTGGTATATCTCACACGCAATTATAAGACTACAGGCAATGGCGGCGGTAAGGCGCGAGTCGACGTCGAGGACATACTTGCCCGACGGGGTGCCGTAAATCTTGGTCTAAGGCGCACGTACTATCATAATAAAATCATCGACTTCCTGCTTAACCTAATCGGTATCATACGTTTTTCTCTGACACTGCGGCGCGATGACACGGTCGTGCTGCAATATCCGATTAAGAAATATTACACTCTGCTCTGCCGCATCTCACACTGCCGCAAAGCCCGTGTTGTGACGCTTGTCCACGATCTTGGCTCATTCCGCCGCAAACGCATCACTGTTGGCGAAGAATTACGACGGCTATCCCACAGCGATGTGCTGATAGTAGCCAATACCAATACTGTCAACTGGCTGAAAACCCAAGGGCTTAACAAACCGCTGATCGAGCAGGTGGCGTGGGATTTTATGTCTGATGCAAAGCCGCAACCTACAGCCGCCGGTTCGCGATCGATGTCTTTTATCGGTGCGCTGAGTCCCGGGCGGAATGCATTTCTTTACTCACTGCCCGACGATATCGAGTTGCATCTTTACGGCAACGGAGGCGACGCCTCTAAATCACACGAAGGAATGACTATCCACGGCTTTGCCACTCCCGACCAACTGATAGCGGAAGCAAAGGGACGATATGGCCTGATATGGTATGGCTCGTCTACCCGTGAACATGACGGATACATCGGCGAATACATTAAATACTGCAATCCGCATAAACTCGCGCTCTATATGCGGGCCGGCAAACCCATAATCATCTGGAACGGCAGCGGTGTGGCCGATTTTGTCAACAGCGAAGGCATCGGTCTGACTGTTGACAATCTCGACAATATAGGCGATGTATTAGAGAATGTCAGCGAGGAGGAATATCAGACTATGACAAAAAATGTCAGACGTATAGCCGGCCGGATGGCCGAGGGGGCATACCTGTCGGAAAGTCTCGACAAAGCATTGAATATTATAGGGACGCACCGGTGTGCGTCCGATAGATAAGAACATCAAACCAATGAATCTTGAAGACGAAGAGAGGTGCGGCTATCTCATAAAAGCCGATATGAAGAAAGTGTGGCACATCCAGATGTCGATACTTCGCGAAGTATTGGCGATATGCGACCGCCACGGGCTGAGAATATTTGCCGATGGCGGCACACTCATTGGTGCCATACGCCACAATGGTTACATACCCTGGGACGATGATATCGACATGGGCATGCCGCGCGAAGATTATGACCGGTTCTGCGAAATAGCGCCAAAAGAATTGCCCGAGCCTTACCATGTATGCTCTATTGAGAATGACAGATATTACACCGAGCGATTTATCAAAGTCGTTGATTCGTCGACCAAGGCGATTCCTATCGGCGAAAAGGCCACGCCTCATAACACTCTCGGCATATTTGTCGACATATTCCCCTACGACTCGATGCCCAACACTCCGCGCCACATTGCGCGCCTTGTGCGTAAGGCGCGCCGCAAACAGACTATGCTGAAAATCGCCTTTAAGCTGCTTAACCGTCTGCCGCGGTGGATGAATGACAGCATGCGCTTCGACCGCAAGATATTCCGGGATTACGAGAAGTTGCTGCGAAGTTTTGCCAAGCCTGAAAACAGATACATGACCAAAGTGGCTCTTCACCTCAAGGAGTATCTCTATGACAGGCAGTGGCTCGAAAACATAGAGTGGGTCGATTTTGAAGACATAAAAATGCCAGTTCCAAAAGGCTATGACGATATCCTGACGCTCAACTACGGCGACTATATGACACCTAAGCAAGTGCCGTCGGGTCACGCCGTCTGCCGTTATGAAATCCCGGCTGACAGGTTGCCAAAAGATTAAAAATCCACAAAATGAGCTCTCGTTTTGCGTTATTACCAAAATTTAAACTATCTTTGCGTCGTTAACTTAATAAAAATATTGTTGTAACACTTGACTCAATGAGAGTAAAGATTCACCATGAAGGTACTAACATATTAATAGTCAGCGCTCTGATTGTACTGGCTATCAATGTGCCCCTTTGGCTCTGGGTGCGCCCGATAGCGTGGGCTATCGTGTCAACAGCCGTGTGGGGGGTGCTCTACCTTTTTGTTGTCAATTTTTTCCGCTCGCCACGACGTCAATTCAAAGGCAGTGAGACAAATGTCGTCGTTGCCAGTGCCGACGGCAAAGTCGTCGCTCTTGAAGAAACTTTTGAAGACGAATATCTCCACGGACCGGCCTT
>CAMWNL010000121.1 GCA_947175585.1 uncultured Bacteroidales bacterium
TAATAATTATCAGATAATTACACAAATATATTGACTTATATTATGCCTTGCAATGACAAAGTCATCAGTTTTATACATATTGAGCTAATTGATAGTTCTGATTTACATCGACTTGTCTATTATTCAAATCTCTTGACAAGAGTTGCATGGGAAATTAGGTGTTTTTGAAAATCTTCTATGGGATTTTTGAATTTTTTCATCTGATGTTCTATATTAACTTTTAAAAATAGAGTATACCAGATTGTCATGTCATGGAAAGAACAATTTTTATAGGAAAAAGAGAAAAATCGAAACTTGCCAAGAAAAGGACTGAAAAGGACTTGACTCGATTTTTAGAAAAGCATATCAGTTGTTTTTGTATGCGAATCTACCATGATAGTTGATCGGGCGTTCCGATGTCGGAAAAAAGGAATATTGAAATTAAATAATACATATGTTATGAATTGTTCAAAATGTGGCTCGGAGATACCGGCAATGGCAAAATTCTGTTTGAAATGTGGGCAGCCAGTTGATCGGATGTCAACCGACAGCAGTAAAAGTGCAAATATACCGAACATGCCTAAACCGGCTGGTCCACGTTCCACTATGCCCAAGCCCGGTATAGCGGCGCAGCCGGGAGCTAAACCAGTTATGCCAAGGCCGAGCGCACCGATGCAACCCAGAGCACCGCATCCTGCGAAGCCACAGCCCGGCGCTCCGCGTCCTGTGATGCCTCAACCCGGTGCGCCGTCAGGCGAAAACAAGGGTCGCTTCACCAATGCCGTGCGTGCTGCAGCCAATGCTCTCACCGGCGGCGAACTCAACCGCCAGATAGAGCGAGAGCAGAATCAAACTCTTAGGGAGCAGGCTCGGGAAGCCCAAGACGAAATTCGAGATGCCCGACAAGCACAGCTGGCTGCTGAACGTGCTCAGATTCGCGCCGAGCGTGATGCCGAGCGAGCAGCCGACCGCCGCAGTATGGAGCTTGTCGACGGCATCGATGTGGTGCGCGGCCGTGCTATCTGGAATATACAACCCGGAGAGGTAGCCCGTCGCATCAAGGAAAGCGAACTTGAGGAGGTCGAAAAACTCAAGGGCATTATCGTGCAGGAAGGTTGCTCGGCTCTGATTTTCGCCAACGGCGAACTTGTGACCTCGCTGTCGTCAGGCGCATATCTCTTCTACAAGTCTGTGGAGGAGGAACAGGCCGCCTTGAAGAAAGCCGTCGAAGAAGCCGAAAAACAGATGGCTGACGAAGAGCGCAGACGCCTTGCCGAGCGTCGCCGCGCACAGCCCACGTTCCGCGAACTCGGTATTGTTGGCGAGATGGGTCGCGCCGTCAGCTGGATCGGCCGCATAATCTTCGGTCAGAAGAAAAAGGATGAGAAGGTCAAGAAGCGTCAGATCGATTACGCGCGTATACTCTCTCGCCTCACTCAGCCGCCAGTGATGGCAGTATATATTGTCAGCGACCGACATATTCCTCTGACTTTCGGCGGACGGATCGACAACGAAGGCTCGGTTGAGTTCGCGCCTTACTCCATCCCGACCGGCATCCACAACGTGGAGGTCGGTGTGTCGCTTGAGGTCTGTGTGAGCGATGTCCATCAGTTGGCCGTCAACTATCTCTCTGCCCGCACACGTCTGACAACGACAGAGATTTACAATCTGGTCTCCCCGGCCATTGAGACATTGTTGCGTTCACAACTCCGCAATCTCAATTATGAGGCGACAGGTCTCCCCGCCGATCTAACCGAACGGCTCAAAGATGAAATCCGCCTCACCGTCGACCGACATCTGCACGGAATGAAGTGTACGACTGTCCATTCTATTACAGACAGTAATGCTGACTTCGAGCGCTTCCGGAGTGTTGAGCGTCAACTCTATAACACAGAACGCGAAATCGATTTCATGCAGCGCACCGGTGAGTTCCGTAACCGCATGGAGGTCGAGGCCAACGCCCAGCAGATTCAGTCAGCCCATAATGCCGAGGACTTGCGTTACAACATGCAGCAACTCAACAAGGACCAGTTGCTACATGACAGTGAATTAGAGGAGTTTATAGAACTGACGGAAAGTCAGCGCCGCATACGCCAGGCGACCACCGCCGAGGAGGAGCAGTCCGCTCTCGACGCTCTCCGGAAGAGTCGTCTTGTCAAGCAGGATGAAATAGAAGCGCTCGAAGATGCTCTGCTTCACAAAAAGATTCCCCGTCAGGAAATTACCCAACTGATGCGTATTCAGAGCCAGCAGAAGGTCGACGAGGCGATCCTCCGTGCCGAATGGGCTCTCGGCGACATGCGCAGCGATCACGACTGGGAGCGCGAGGAACTCGAACGCCGCCGCAACTGGGGCATCGAGGATGAGACACGCGAGCGTGAGTGGATGATAGAGCAGCGTGAGTATGACCGCGCGATGGGGCGCCGCAAGAGCGAAGACGACTATGATTTCGGCCAGATGATGCGCCGCCGCCAGATCGAGCGTGAAGACCGCATGGAAGCCCGAGCATGGCAGATCGAGGACGAGGACCGTCAGTTCGAGCGTCAACGCATCAATCGTGATGATGAGGATCGCATCGAGGGCAATCGCCATCAGCGCAACATCGAGAAACTCCAGGCTATGGCTCAGATGCAGGCCCAAATGGACGCCCAGAAGTATCAGCACGACGAGAACGTGGCCTCAATTCACGCCAATGAGCAAATCAACCGTGATACCCTTTTCGCCAATATGAGTGCCGAGCAGATACGCGCTGCCCAACTGTCTCATCTGTCCGATGATGCTCAGGTTGCGATGGCCAATTCCTACAGTTCGGAGAAGGAGATGGAGACCCTGCGTGCCGCCACGGCCGATAAAGAAGCCATGATGCAGCAGATGCTCCGCATGCAGCAGGACAATAATGCCGCACAGATGAACGCCATGATGCAGATGGCCGGCATGATTAAGGATACGGCCACAGGTGTCAGTGGTTCGATGCAGGCAGCCCAGCAGCAACGTATTGATAATCTTGAATCGCAACGCGCTCACGAACAGGCTCGCAACGAACACCTGCAGGACACCGCCATCGACAATATCTCGAAAGTCAGCACCGCAGCTGCAGCCAACATCAACGCCTTCAATGGCGGAGCCAAAGCTGCGCCCACACAGACTTCCTCCCCCGCGGCTTCCGAGCTGATAGAGTGCCAGTGCTACAACTGCGGCCACACGATCCGTATAGCTTACGGTACCGAAGGTTGTCCCGATTGCGGCGCGCCCTTCCAATGGTAATCAGATTTAACCCTTCATATCATATATATAGAATACAGACAACATCATGAACAAGGGCATTAATCTCGACGGCGATGCAGCGGTGGTAGGCGGTATCCACAGTGACTCACACGATGTCACCAATAATGTCAACACATATAACACCACCAACACCACTACCAACCATCAGACCGTCAACAACAACATCTATGAGGCGGCAAAGACGGCGGCCGAGCTACGTCAGACCAATGAACAGGCCTTTCTTCAGGCCGTCTGCGAGCGCTTCTCTGACGGCATACTCGACGAGGTCGAGATGGCCGAGCTCAACCGCCTGCGCCTTCAGTTGCAGATACCTCAGCCCACGGCCAACGCCATCATCGACGAGGTGCGCCGCAGCGCTGCAGTCCTCAACTCTGGCGAGGCCAACAACTTTCTCTCGGTCCAGCTGCTCGACGAGATATACAATGCCGTCGCCGTAAACAACACCGCTGTACTCGGCCGCAAATTTTCGGCGCTCGAGAAGATTGCCGTGACTTCGACCGACGGCGACGTACAGTTCTACTACCACATGCTCCTTGGCAGCATGTACCCCGAAAAGTGCACCATCAACTTCATCAACACTCCCACCGACAACTACTGGCAGCTCTTCTGGGCGCATATCGCCTATGTAAAGCTCGGCAACATCCAGACAGCCGAAGCGCTACTGCCTCGACTCGGTGGCTTCGGCTCCCCCCAGGGCGACGTGGCTCTGCTCATGGCCCTCGACAATCTATGGGACTACCTGCGCGGTGGCAATGATGCCTATTACTCCGGCCAGGCGGCAGCTTATCTGGCCAAAGCCGCAGATCACGGCATGAGCGAGACACTCTACCCGCTGTGGTATGCCATTGACGACGCCATCAAGGGAGTGGCGTCTAAGGGCGAGTTCAAAGAGTTTTTTGCGTCGCAGACCCTCAAGGAGTTCCGTAAATCTGTGGCTTTCGAAAAGAAAGGCGAGACCAAGATGGCACCTCCGCCCATGCCGAAATTCAACCCCCAGAACGTCACCCTCGGTCAGATGCAAGGTTTCAATCCCTTGCAGGCAGCCAAGACTATGGGGCTCGGAGCGTCAGGCACTATGCCTCAGATGCCCGGCTACGGCGCCAACCCCTGGCAGCAACCTCAGGGTGCCAAAGGCTTTCAACCCGGGGCTATGCCAGGCATGCCGGTTCCGCCACCGATGCCCGGTACAGCTGGCTCCGCTCAGTCCGGCACGATGACTCCGCCGCCCATGCCCGGAGCGGCCGCCATGCCCTCACGTCCTCAGCCTCAGGCCCCATCTAAGACCGAGACCCCTGACGAGTTCGACGAGCACTATGGCATTGTCATGACCGACACCAACCTCCTCGCCCAAAAATACGGCGTCAGCCGTGAGGAGATTATCGCCGTGTTCCAGCCCTTCTTTGAGACAGCCGAGAGCCAGAACATGCACTGGGGTTTTCTCGACGTGGCCGACCACTACGACAGCATGACCTCAAACGACTGGACCGACTACAACAACCTTGTGTCGCGCTTCATCGGTGACTACGGCCTTCCTGCCGGTCCTGACCTCCATCTGCTGATTGTCGGCGGCGACGATGTTGTACCCGTACCCACGGTCAGCGACCCCTATGAGTACGGTAGCGGCACCATTCCCACCGACACCTGCTACAGCTTCGACGGCACCTACCTCCCCGACCTTGTCGACGGCGGCAACTTCCTGCTTGATGTCAGCCAGGCCCGCAACAATGTCGCTCGACTGCCCCTCGAGGACGGTGTTTTCTCCACTGACCCTGTCAGCGACCTCGGATCATATTTCAACCTTAGCGGCGTCTACGGAGGTGGCATTCCCGTCGACTCCGTGGTAATGAGCAGCAACTCTGACTGGATACCGGCCAGCGCCACCATGAGCCAGCATCTGCCCTTGCTCTGCGAGGCCGATGACCCCGCGCTTGTGCGCGACCGCATGTATGTCAGCCCAGGCCTTCTCACCGACAACGATGAGGCCATGGACATCTACAAAGGTTCTATAGCTCGCGCCGGCATGCTGATGTTCAACCTCCACGGCGCCGATGCCCCAGAGATGCCCGGCTTCTACAGCTCGGGCGAGGCTTTCCATCCCTCGCTTCTCCCTCTCAGCGGCGCTCGTGTGCTCAACACCGTCGCCTGCTTCGGCGCTCGCTATAAAGGTGGCTACTCGCGTGGGCAGTCAATGGTCCTCTGCGCCCTCTACGGCGGAGGCGTGCTGCTCTACGCCGGCTCGCTCATCCCTGTGCCTATGTATAGCAACTACGAGACCGATGAGGCTCGCGAGCTGATGCTCCATCCGGGCACAGGCAGTGAAGTCTTCATGCGCCTGTTCCCTCTCTACCAGTTCAAAGGCATGACCGCCGGACGCGCCCTGCTTCAGGCCAAGTGCGACTACTTCAACATGATGCGCCACGTCGAGCACGACGGCTTCTCGCTCAGCACAGCCCTGATGTTCTGTCTCTACGGCAATCCGATGCTCCACGTCAAGGCCCGTCAGGACGTCATCGACGCCGCTCGCGGCAACACTTCGATCCCCGCCTCGGCCGTCAAGACCGTGGCCATGCCCGTGCGCAAGACCATGACCCACCGACTGATGCAGCGCGACTCCTCCAAGAGCGTCCTTGAGCAGGCCATGGGCTATGTCGACACCAACCTTGCGGCCATACGCTCGATGACCGAGCAGTATGTCTATCAGGCCCTCGGTCTGCCCCCGGCCTACCTCGAGAGCGTCGATGCCCTCAGCCGCCCGATCGGCGATGGCCGTTACGAGACCGGCTACAGCTTCAACTACCGCGACCCACGCGCAG
>CAMWNL010000122.1 GCA_947175585.1 uncultured Bacteroidales bacterium
AAGCAAACAAACTCATATTGCTTGCTCCGACCGGTAGTGGTAAGACCGTGGCGTTTTCGATAGCATTGCTTCGTTCGCTGCGACCTTCATGCGGCCGCGTGCAGGGGGTCGTAATGGCGCCCTCACGCGAGCTTGTTTTGCAAGTATGTGATGTGGTCCGCCGTTTAGCCGGCGGATATAAAACTGTGGCGTTCTATGGAGGCCATTCGATGACCGACGAGATCAACAGCCTGTCACAGACGCCCGACATAATTGTTGCGACACCTGGTCGTCTGCTTGATCATATTCAGCGCCGTACGGTTGATTTATCGTCAGTTGATGCCCTCGTGGTAGATGAGTATGACAAAGCATTGGAGTTGGGTTTTCAGGATGAAATGCGTAAGATTGTGCGTCGCTTTGGCAATCTGCATCATATTGTTTTGACCTCAGCTACGCCAATTGCTGATATGCCGGATTTCATTGATCTGAAAGGAGCCGAGACTATTGATTGCGGCAGTAATGCCAAGGCTTCTGCTCCCAGGCTTAATATCGCCCATGTCGAGAGTCCTGCACGAGATAAGGCTCAGACGCTGATTGATCTGTTGCGCTCGCTTCCCAACGGCAAAGTGCTGGTCTTCGTCAATCATCGCGAGAGTGCCGAGAGAACTTACGATATTCTTTCGCGCGCTGGCCTTCCGGTTGCAGTGTATCATGGAGGCCTTGATCAAAATGACCGCGAGAAGGCGGTCAGGATGCTTGATAATGGATCTAAACCGATACTCGTCACGACTGATCTTGCGGCGCGAGGTTTGGATCTTGATGCTTTGAACGCGGTTGTTCACTATCACCTGCCGGTTAGTCCCGAAGCATGGACTCACCGCAACGGTAGGACTGCTCGCGCCGGAGCCTCCGGAGATGTTTTTGTGATTACGTCTGAAGCAGACAACATTCCGGATTATGTGGTGTGGGATCATGATTATAATCCTACAGGTAAGTCAGATGACCCGATTCGAGCTGATTTCGTCACCTTGCATCTTAACGCCGGAAAAAAGGAAAAAATATCGAAAGGCGATGTCGTCGGCTTTTTATGCCAGAAAGGCGGCCTCAACGCAGATCAGATCGGCAAGATAGATCTTGGCGATCATCAGGTTCTGGTTGCTGTAGCCGCGGATAAGGCTAATGCCTTGATTAAGACCCTTGCGCCTGAAAAAATTAAAGGAAAGAGGGTGAGAATTTCACGTGTGGATTGATAGTCTTGCTCTCTAATTCTTGTTTTCTCGCGGATTCTGATTAAATTTGTAGCAGAAAAGCAGATAAGATGCAAGAAAACATGAAGAAGCCCTTGTTGGGCATGACACTTGACGGATTAAAGGCTGTGGTCGCAGACCTCGGCCTCAAGTCATTTGCCGCCGGTCAGATCGCCGCGTGGCTCTATCAGAAACGCGTCACAGACATAGAGTCTATGACCGATTTGTCAAAAAATGCCCGTGCGGCTTTGGCTGCGCGCTACTATGTCGGGCGCGAAGCTCCCAAAGCCGAGGCGCGTTCGACAGACGGCACCACGAAATATCTTTTTGAAGGAGTGGGGGGACGTGATATCGAGGCTGTATGTATTCCAGATCGGGACCGGGCCACGATCTGCGTTTCCTCTCAGGCAGGTTGTAAGATGAATTGCTCGTTTTGCATGACGGGGCGACAGGGATTTCACGGCAATCTGTCGACGGCTGCGATTATTAATCAGGTGCTGTCAATACCCGAATCGGAAGAACTGACCAATATAGTATTTATGGGCATGGGCGAGCCGACGGACAACCTCTCGGCGGTTCTTGATGCAATAGAGATACTGACCGCGCCCTGGGGACTCGCGTGGAGTCCTAAGCGAATTACGGTCTCGTCGATTGGAAAATTTAAGGAGTTAAAGACTATTCTTGACCGCACTAAAGTTCACATTGCAATAAGTGTTCATTCTCCGATTTCCGAGCAGCGTGAGTCTCTGATGCCTGTTGAGAGGGCTTTCCCAGTCCGGGAAGTTTTTATGTTGTTAAAAGGATATGACTTTGCACATCAGCGTCGTCTGTCAGTGGAATATATCATGTGGCGCGGAGTCAATGACTCGATGCGTCACGCCGAGATGCTTGCAAGACTTATTAAAGGTACGGCCGCACGCGTCAATCTGATTCGCTTCCATGCAATCCCCGATTCGGATCTCAGACCATGTTCTGACCACACTATGGAAGCTTTCCGCAATCGTCTTAATGAACTCGGGGTGACTGCGACAATCCGTGCTTCCCGAGGTGAAGATATAATGGCTGCCTGTGGTATGCTTGCCGGTAAAGCGCGCAAAGTCAACGAATAACTGTAACCTAAAAATATAATTCCATAATGAATAATCGCAAAATCCGTGTAGCCATCACTCATGGCGATATTAACGGCATATCATACGAAGTGATCCTTAAAGCGCTTGAAGACACGCGTCTCCTTGAATTGTGTACTCCGGTTGTCTATGGTTCAGCCAAAATTGCGGCGTTCTACCGCAAAAGCCTTGATATGCCCCAATTGCCTTTTGTGCAGATTGAATCGGCAGACGCCATCAAGGACGGCTCGTATAATATAATTAATGTAGTCGGTGAAGATACTAAGATCGAACCGGGAGTGTCATCCGAAACCGCAGGACGCGCGGCTTTTGCAGCTCTCGAGCGAGCTGTAACCGATCTTCGCGCCGGAGAAGTCGATGTGCTTGTGACCGCCCCCATTAACAAGAAAAATATCCAGAGCGACACTTTCAAATTTCCGGGTCATACCGAATATCTTGAAGCCTCACTTGGCAACGAAGGTGATAAGGCTATGATGATACTCTGCAATGACTCAATCCGTGTTGCCCTGGCTACCATCCATATCCCTCTCGCAGATGTTCCGAAATCGTTGTCGACTGAATTGATAGCTGAACGAATACGCACACTCAATGCGTCTCTGCGTCGCGATTTTGGCATACCGTCTCCGCGCATTGCCGTTTTGTCGCTTAATCCCCATGCCGGCGAAGAGGGTCTGCTTGGCTCCGAGGAGCGCGATATCATTATCCCTGCCATAGAGGAAGCTAAAGATCGTAAGATTCTTGCCTTCGGGCCTTATGCTGTAGACGGATTCTTCGGCATAGGTCGATTTGTAAAATTTGATGGTATCCTTGCTATGTATCACGACCAGGGACTTGCTCCATTTAAAGCGCTTGCCATGGATAATGGCATTAATTTCACTGCCGGACTGCCATTTGTGCGCACGTCTCCCGATCATGGCACTGGCTACGATATTGCCGGGCGCGGCGAGGCCTCTCCTGAGTCAATGCGTCAGGCGATATATGCGGCAATTGATATCTTCCGTAATCGTCAGCGTGAAGATGCCGCAACTCGTCATCCTCTCCGTCGACAGTATTACGACAAAGGCTCTGATAATGTTGTCCTTGACTTGACGTCAGACTGATTGTAAGATCTGCCGTTTTGCTCGTTTTTTCGGCTTGACTCGGCCTTAAAACTGAGTTTTGATTGAAAAAAACTTTGAAATAATTTGCAGGCAATGTAAAAAATGCTTAATTTTGCCACGGTTAAACGCTTCATGCTTGCTTAACCCAACGCATAATGAACCGTTTTTTCAAAATATATATGTTTTTATAGATTGTAGATTATTAGAGGGCTCTATCGCGAGATACAGCCCTTTTTGCTATTGATTATTTTACATTTATAATAAGTTTTTTAGTAAAAATTTTTCGTAACAGAAATTTAATTGTATATTTGCCGATAATTCCCTTATTAAAGAGGATTAACCAATCTACCATATAAACAAATTAATAACAAACTCTTATGAACAAAACATTACGCAATTTGGCTCTCGTGGCCCTTGCTGCTGCTCCGTTCTCCGCTTTTGCTGAAATCGTAGGAGATGGTTCAGCTAAAAATCCTTATCAGATTGCAACAGCTGAAGATCTTTGTGAAGCCTACAAGCTCACTAAGGCTGGTGAAATGGTCTATTTCGTTCAGACTGCTGACATCGATATGTCTAATGTAAAGGAGTATACTCCCGTCGTAGGCTATGATGCAGCTACTTATGACCGTCCTTTAAACTATGATGGCCGTAACCATGTTATCAGTAACTTTGCTCCGACAACTGATGAATTTGCTGCCGGCGGTATATATAACTATGGACAGTCTGTTTTTGGTGTATTCAGTGGTGAACTCAAAAATCTCGGTATAGTTGATATAAACATTTCAGCTGCTGGTGGCCGTTGTGGCGCAATCGGTGGTTATCTCGGTCAGTCTGCTGCCGAGGTAGAAGTTACAAAGGTTTCTAACGTTTACGTTACTGGTAAGGTAAATGGTGGCGGTGCAAACTATTCCGGCGGTCTCTTTGGTACAACTGGTACTGCCGTAGAACTGACTAACTGTTTCGTTAACGTTGAAATGAACGGTGTTGAAGGTGGTCTTAACGGTGCTTTGGCCGGCCGCCTTAACAATCCGACTACTATCAAAAATTGCTATATCGCTGGAAAAGTTTCTGGTAACGCTACTCTCGTTTGTGCTGCAAATAAAGGTGCTGTTACAGTTGACGGTTTCGTTCTCTTCAATGATGGTTCTGATGAAACAGGCCTCGTTGATGATAACGTGACAGGTGAAGTTGTTATGGCAAATACATCTGCCACTCAGTCTTCAGGTGTTGACTTGGTTAAATCTTGGGCTGCTTTCAGCACAACTGAAGAAATTGACGGTCTTCCCGCTCTTAACTACGCTCTCTCCGGCTCAGGTATTCAGGATGATCCCTATCAGATCAACTGCCCCGAAGACCTCTGCAATGCTTATCGCTTTGTTAACTGCGATGGTGGCGACTTCTGGTTTGTTCAGACTGCTGACCTCGATATGGAAGGTTATGAAGACTACCACGCCCTCGCCGGTTACAATGGTTCATACAAGGCAATACTTCACTATGATGGTCAGTGTCACGTAATCAAGAACTTCGTGCCCAACACCGAAGTAGGTGCTGTAGCAGGAACTGACTACTACTATTGTACTTCAATCTTCGGTATCCCCTCTGGTGAAATCAGCAACCTTGGTGTGATTGATGCTTATGTAGCGACAGCTCAGGGCGCCGGTATCCTTGGTGCTTATGCCGGTCACGGTGATGGTAAAGCTCTTATTCTTGAAAACGTATTTGTTACAGGTGAGGTTGTAGGCGACGGTGGCTACACAGGTGGTATGTTCGGTACTACCGGTAACACTGTTACTATGACTAACTGCTTTGCAGATGTTAAAGTTAGCGGTGGTGCTTACACAGCAGGTCTTGTCGGTCGTGTACGCAATGAGATCAATCTCGAACGTGTCTACGTTGCAGGTTCTGTAGCAGGTAACGATCCTTACCTCGCACTCGGTACAGACAAAGCTCCTGTTTACAACGCTTATCAGGTTGTCGCTTTCAACGAAGGCGCTGAAGCAGCTGTACCTGCTGATATGGAAAAGGGTGACGAAGAAATCTTCGTTGCTCAGGGTAAGATGGCAATTGACATGATCGAAGAAGTTATGGAATGGGAAGGCTTCACCGCTGAACTCTACAACGGTTATCCCATGCTCGAAGGCTTTGACCTCGGTACAACAGCTATCTTCGATGCAACTGTAGGCGAAGTTGAAGCTGAAGGTCCTGCTGTTTACTACAACCTCCAGGGTGTTCAGGTTGCTAACCCCGAAAACGGTGTTTACATCGTTCGTCGCGGTAACAAGGTGACTAAAGAACTCATTCGCAAGTAATATTTGACTTAATATTCAGATTATTGACTCGCCTCGGGGCCTGATGGCCTCGGGGCGCTGTCTTTAAACCTATGATTCATATAAACTTTAACAGTCTATTCTTAATTTTGCTAACCTACTGATTGATAATTAATTTCTGATTATTTTAGTTAATTGCTTTTAAAACTGTCAAATAATGCTTTAAAAAAACTCCTCGTTTTTGTTGGTCAATCCAATAATTATTTATAGCTTTGAAAAATAATTGAATTAATAAGCCGTCATTTTTTATTTTTTTATCAAAACTCGATTTCACTTCATATACTCCTCGTCTCTCC
>CAMWNL010000123.1 GCA_947175585.1 uncultured Bacteroidales bacterium
AGACGGGCCTTTTCGAGGTCGCGGCGTTCGAGTTCTTTGATACCGCCCATCATCTTGTAATAACGCAGAGTCTGAAGCGCTGAGAATATCGGAAGCACGGGAGGAGTGTTAAACATTGATCCTTTCTTCACATGGGTGCGATAATCGAGCATTGTCGGTATCTGACGGTCAACATGACCGAGAGCATCATCGCGCACGATAACCAATGTGACGCCTGCAGGAGCGAGATTTTTCTGAGCGCCTGCATAAATTGCATCATATTTTGCTACATCAACCGGACGTGAGAAGATATCCGAACTCATATCTGCCACAAGGCGACACGGAGCTTCCGGATCATATCGCATCTCAGTACCGTAAATAGTGTTGTTTGATGTGAAATGGAAGTAATCTGAATCGGCCGGAATTACATAGTCTTTGGGGATGAAAGTGTAATTAGCCTCTTTTGATGACGCAACAACATCAACCTCTCCAAACAGACGGGCTTCCTTAATGGCATTCGACGCCCATGTGCCCGTATCAAGATACGATGCTTTGGTTTTAAGAAGGTTGAAAGGCAACATGCAGAACTGCATCGAAGCGCCGCCTCCAAGCCAAAGAACGCTATAGCCTTCAGGTACTTCAAGCAACTCTTTCACCAAGGCAGACGCCTCGTCGATTACAGCTTGAAACTCCTTGCTGCGGTGTGACACTTCGAGCACCGACAGTCCTGTATTTGCAAAATCAATAATGGCATTGGCGGTATTCTTTATCGTGTACTCACTGAGTATCGACGGTCCCGCATAAAAATTATGTTTCTTCATAAAACTTTAAGTTGATTTCTGAGTTGGCAAAATTAAGGAAATAATTCCGTATTAACAAATTTTGTAACGTGATTTACCCTCATTAAATCATGATGGCCTCTAACATCATACCAATCATTACTGTATCAACCATCAATAATAATTAGACCAATATATTTGTATAATTAAAATATATATTATAACTTTGCAATATAATTAATCATATAATCATTTAGTCAATATGAAAAACCGCTTCAAATTAGCCGATTCTTATCTCAGCTCACTCACCCAAGTCTCAGATCTCTACAACAACATCTGGTTTGAAAATACTACAGCACTGCTCCACGCTCCGCGTAACATCGATAAATCTTCAATTGCGATGGACATTGCTCTCAGACTGACCAATAATGGAACTCCCGTCTTTTATCTTACAACCGCACGCCTGAGTGCCGGTCTACTTCATCGTATCGAGGGCAATCTCCATCTTTATGTTCATCAGCCGACGTTCTCTTCTCCCGACGACCCCTCTGATTATGCCGACATTGTTTTCAAGGATCTTGAAGAAGCTATTAAAACCACAGGTGTACGTGTGTTCGTAATTGATTCGATTACCCGAATTGCAGATCTGTCATTTGGTCGTAATGCATCTCCGGCTTATCTCATGAAAAGACTCATAGCCCTTCAGACTCGATACCGCATATCTATTCTCGTTGTTGCACATGACAATTCAAAAGCCGGCACTCGCGCTCTCGTCAATCTCTCTGACAGTGAAATTAACGTCAGCGAACCGACTGACTCACCGTCAAACAAAAAAACTGCAAAAGACAAAAAGACCAACACCACTACCCCAACCCCTGTGCAAGATTACCCATCACGACAGCCTTTTGGAATGGATCACCCCTCACAGAAACAATATAAAAATGCCTCAGGCACGTTTTCCAACAGATAAACACGCGCCAAAGGCACTTTTCCCTTAGTTGTATTTTTCAATTAATTCATTTCGAAAACAGTCCGAAAGTTCTCTTCCATGTTATCGCGAAATTAAGGTGTGAGAGATTCTTACCCTTTTGATTGATGTGGATTGACTCAAAATGATACTGTGATGTACCGTGTAGATTACCACGTGAATTTACAGTCTTGTCAAGTTTAGAAAATCCACCGGTTATCTCGAATCCGAGTGCACATTCAAGATATGAATTGTTGGTCACTCGCCACGATACTCCGATAGCCGGATTGATAAACAGACTGCTGCATGAACTGTCAAACGATTCTTTGGTCACTCGCGATGCCTCGTAGTGATAGCTATCTCCATTATATCTGTCACCGTCTGTAATATCACCACCACCGATGTTATAGCCTAAATCAACGCGTCCTATTGGAGACAATTTATTGTCATTCAGACGATATTCACCGCGCAGGAATATTCTTGTAGTGGAGTGTTCTGATTTATACGAATGCTCGTATCCACTCTCTGAAGCTACGAGATATCCCTCTCCGTTTTGTTGAGAATAATAGTCAAAATCAGTTTTTGCCGGCATTATTTCGTCATAAGAATACCCTACTCCGACAGCAAAACTTAAATTAGGATTATACTTGTATCCCAAAAGCACATTGCCCCCAAAACCACGGGCTGCAAACGCTTCCACTCCAAATTCAAATCCATTGTTTCTGGTCGGGATTACGGGTTTAGGCTCTTTTATTCGGTTGATCACATTAGGGTCTGTTGACTTGTGAAAGTTCAGACCTACCTTAAAACCGAACGCTCCGCTTCCACCGCTGCCGGCTGTCGGGAAATAATGCTGATACCCGATACTGAAATCTATATCAAGTTTTGAATTAAGCGGTAACCTCACGCCCGGCATCAGTGACAGCAACACATAATCAGGCTGTTTGACAGTGACTTTATTTTTACCTGACCCGACTGTTATATCGTCTGCCGTATTAAGCACATAGCCCACTTTTAAATCCATAAACGGCATTACCTTGGAGTTTTGCAAGGGGATCAGACCTTTAAAGTCCGCGAAAAATGGAATCAACGGTTTTGCCCCATCGCTGAATCCAACGTTCACACCTGCACCGATACCGGCTGAAAAGTTTTTAGAGAAGCGTTTGTCAAGCTGAATATCTGCAGCGAAATCTCCTCCGCCGCCTTTCGTAGCGATATCAAAACCGGCATCAACTACAAATCCGACTCCTCCGGGCACAGCCTCCGCAGATGTAGATGAGCTTGATGACGAAGATTTGGTGATACGCTCGACATCATCGACATTTATCACGATCCGGTTGCCATCTCGCGTTGAGACAGTCATGGTCTTTCCCGGAACTTGTTCGATGATATCGCCTTTTATAAGGCTACCGTTCTTCAGATAGATTTCCTCGGCATGTACAATCATCCCGGAGCTCAGTAATACACCGGCCAGATACACTACTAATTTTTTCATAGCTCTGTGTTTTTATGGTCTTGATTGCCCTGCGCGACCGCTTGAAAATTTATTTTACTATGTATATATATACGCGAAAGCGTGGGCAATGTTTACTGTTTACCAAATTCACGGCATCGCCAAACGCCTCGTAGAAATAAACAGTCCCACCCCACGCTATGCCGATATATCGACCCCGTGCATACGGGTGGGATACAACGCACGCATGGAACGTTGTGACTGCTTAACCTTCTACTAATAATTTGGCGATTTTAGAATTTAGGTCAAGCAAAACGCTCTCACTGATATGTATGTCAGGCTTGTCGGCCTAACGCATGCAAAGTTATGAAAAACGATTAAATTTTCAAAAAATCTTTTTTTCGAAAGATTTTTAGCCGGTATTTTGTGGTTAAGAAATTTTTCGTAATTTTGCCGAAGTGAAGGCCGTTATGCCTGCACTTAATATGATCAGGGGTGCCTCTTTTTAATTGAGAGGCTGAGATCAAACCCTATGAACTTGATTCGGGTAATACCGACGAAAGGAGTAACATTATGACAATTATTTTAAACAATCAGGAATTTTCTACAAATTCCGAAAATCTGACAGTTTCACAACTGCTCAAGGAGATTCAGTCGCATACAGCCGGAATAGCGGTGGCGGTTAACAATAAAGTGGTGCGTAAGGTGGATTGGGATTCCACTGCGCTCGCTGAAAGAGATATTGTTACCGTAATCACTGCAGTCTGCGGCGGCTGATGAAACTCATTGCCATCACAACTCCGGAATTTTGGCCGGGCGAAGACATCGCCATCCGTCGTCTTATCGACAGCGGATGGGAGCGTGTGCATATCAGAAAACCGGCCGCCGGCCGTGACATGATTGCCGGACTTATCGAAAAAATTCCTGAACGTTATTATCAGCGTATTTCCCTCCACGATCATCACGACATTGCCGTCACTCACCGACTGGGAGGCATCCATCTCAACAGTCGCAATCACCGGATACCTCACTCATGGTCAGGTCTCGTGAGCCGTAGTTGCCACTCTGTCGAAGAACTCGGCCGATATTCTGACCTCGATTACCTTACACTAAGTCCAATTTTTGACAGTATCTCAAAACCAGGCTATAGAAGCCGTTTCTCATCAGACTTATTAAAGCAGACCGACCTGGAAAAAGTCTACGCTTTAGGCGGTGTGACATTCAGTCGGCTCGGAGAGATTGCCGGATTAGGCTTCCGGGGTGCGGCTATGCTTTCCGAAGCCTGGAAATCAAGATTTAAAATGCTACAGTTTATTACCCATACCGACGCCGGACTCCGGGATGTCCTGCGCGGTGGCTGCCGTTGGGTGCAGCTGAGGATGAAAGACGCCTCGGATTCCGAATTTTCAGATATGGCTCGGAAAATACTGCCTATATGCCGCCGCTATGATGCGACTCTGATTTTCGACGACAGAGTCAGTCTCGTCAACGACATAGGCGCAGACGGAGTGCATCTCGGCAAAAAAGACATGCCCGTAATTGAGGCGCGAAAGATACTCGGACCTTCGAAAATAATCGGAGCGACAGCCAACACCGAGGCCGACGTTATGGCCGCTTACGAAGCCGGCGCCGATTATATCGGTCTCGGACCTTATCGTTTCACCACCACTAAAAAAGGCCTCGCTCCAATACTCGGCACCGACGGCTACCGTAGAATTATGTCCTATTGCCGCAACCGTGGCATAACCTTACCGGTCGTAGCCATAGGCGGAATCCTCGTTGACGATCTCCGTGAGTTGCGCCTGACGGGCGTTGACGGCATAGCCGTATCTGGTCTCATACTTAACTCTGACGATAAAGAATCAACTACAATAAAAATTTTACAATCATGGAAAGACTGATAATAGGTGGACACGAATTTTCGAGCCGTCTTTTTCTCGGCACCGGAAAATTCAGTTCCAACACAATCATGGAGCATGCCATAAAAGCTTCGGGAACTGAAATGGTCACCGTGGCCCTGAAACGCATTGACACCGCCAACCGTGAGGACGATATGCTAAAACATATTGTCGCGCCGGGCATACAGCTGCTTCCCAACACCTCGGGTGTGCGCAATGCCCGTGAAGCAGTCCTCGCAGCCCAACTCGCAAGAGAGGCATTTGAAACCAATTTTATTAAACTTGAGATTCACCCCGACCCTAAATATCTTTTGCCTGACCCCGTCGAGACTCTCAAGGCTACCGAAGAACTTGCCAAGGACGGTTTCATTGTGTTGCCTTACATTCAGGCAGACCCCGTGCTCTGCAAGCGTCTCGAAGAAGCAGGCACATCGGCCGTGATGCCACTCGGAGCGCCAATAGGCACCAACAAAGGCATGGTAGTGAAAGATATGATTGAGATAATTATCGCCGAGAGCCGTGTGCCGGTCGTCGTTGACGCCGGACTCGGAGCTCCGTCTCATGCGGCCGAGGCCATGGAGATGGGAGCAGACGCCGTGCTGGTCAATACTGCGATTGCCGTGGCCGGAGATCCTGTTGCCATGGCAAGGGCCTTTGCCAAAGCCGTCGAAGCTGGCCGCGAAGCCTACGAGTCCGGTCTGGGCATTGTATCTAAGATTGCTGTTGCGAGCAGTCCCCTAACCTCATTTCTCGACTGATGTTTTCCGAGATTTTACAAAATTACAACTGGCAAGAAACCTCCGGCAGGATAATGTCGAAGACATCCGCCGATGTAGAGCGAGCGCTTGAAAAACGTAATCCCGATATCGACGACTTCATGGCGCTTGTCTCGCCGGCTGCCGCGCCATATCTCGAACAGATGGCCTCTCTTAGCCGCCATTACACATTGGAACGCTTCGGCAACACCATCTCCATGTACATACCGATGTATATCAC
>CAMWNL010000124.1 GCA_947175585.1 uncultured Bacteroidales bacterium
CCCACAAAACAGAGTGCAAAGTAACGACTTTTTTACGTGTCTACCAAATTTTTCGCAAATAATTTTATCATAAAAATCATGCAACGCTCTGACGTTCGGAAAAAAACAATTGACGTAAGGATGTCAATCAGATTTTTTTAGTAATTTTGCATCTCGTTATATAAACGATTAAAAATTAACACAAGTGGAAACCAAGTATATCTTCGTCACCGGCGGCGTGGTATCGTCTTTAGGCAAAGGCATTATCTCGTCATCGCTCGCATGTCTGCTGAAAGCTCGCGGTTACAGAGTGACTATCCAGAAGTTTGATCCATATATTAATGTAGATCCCGGAACTCTTAATCCTTACGAGCATGGAGAGTGCTATGTTACTGTCGACGGACACGAAGCAGACCTTGACCTTGGCCACTATGAACGCTTCACCAACGTCCAGACAACCCGCGCCAATAACGTCACCACCGGCAAGGTGTTTCAGAGCGTCATCGACAAAGAGCGACGCGGTGATTACCTCGGTAAGACAGTACAGATTGTGCCGCACATTACAGATGAGATAAAACTCAATGTAAAAAAGCTCGGAAAAACCGGTAACTTTGATTTCATCATCACTGAAATCGGCGGCACAGTAGGCGACATCGAGTCGTTGCCCTATATCGAAAGCGTGAGACAGCTGCGTTGGGAACTCGGCTCAGACAGTCTCTGCATACATCTTACTTATGTGCCATACATCGCCGCAGCCAAAGAACTGAAGACCAAACCAACACAACACTCAGTCAAACAGCTTCAGGAACTCGGCATCCAGCCCGACATACTTGTGCTCCGGACCGAGAAGGATATTCCTGCAGAAATGCGCAAGAAAATCGCACTTTTCTGCAACGTATCGCCTGACGCCGTAATCCAATCAAAAGACGTCAACAGCATATATAAGGTACCCGTAAAAATGCATGAGCAGCATCTTGACGAAATCGTGTTGCGCAAGATGGATGTCACTCCGGAGGGAGAGCCTCACATGAAACCGTGGCTTGACTTCCTTGACAAGATGGACAACGCCACAGAAACCGTCACTATCGGACTTGTCGGCAAGTATGTTGAGCTGCAAGACGCATACAAATCAATCAACGAAGCGTTGTTTCAGGCCGCGACCTATGCCGACCGCAAACTCGACTTAAGATATATCCACTCGGAGAAACTTGACGAAAACAATGTCGACGAAAAGCTTTCTGACCTCGACGGTGTCATCATAGCCCCGGGCTTCGGACAGCGCGGCATCGAAGGCAAGTTTGTCGCTCTAAAATGGTGTCGCGAGCATGACATTCCGACTTTCGGCATCTGTCTCGGCATGCAGTGCATGGTCATTGAGTTTGCACGTAACGTGCTCGGCATGGCAGATGCAAATTCTACCGAAATGGACAGCCGCACAACCCACAAGGTCATCGATCTTATGGAGGAGCAGAAGTCGATATCGAATATGGGTGGCACTATGCGTCTCGGCGCATTCGATTGCCGTCTTCGCGAAGGCAGCCACGCAGCCAAGGCTTACGGCAAAACCGAAATCAGCGAGCGCCATCGCCACCGCTTTGAATTTAATGACAGCTATCGAAACGAATTTGAGGCCGCAGGCATGCAGTGTGTGGGCGAAAATCCCGACACTCATCTCGTTGAAGTCGTAGAGTTACCAGACAAAAGATGGTATATCGGCACACAATATCATCCCGAATATTCAAGCACGGTGCTGTCGCCCAATCCTATATTCAGCAGTTTCATCAAAGCTGCAATTGACTATCGGGAAAGCAAACAATAATAATCAATCACATTAATTATATTAATAATCAAACACCGAATACTTCCCCAGCATGGATAAAAACACCCTATTAGGCCTATTGCTAATGGCCGCATGCCTGTTTGGCTTCATGTATTTCAACAAGCCGTCGGAAGAAGAGCTTGCCAGAAGAAAAGCAGAGCAGGAACAGCTGGCAGCCAATCAGCAGGAAGCTGCCGAAACCGCCACCATCACTTTTGGCGACAGTCTTGCAAAAAGCGAATCTTCTGCCCTGATGGCAGCGGTGCGCACCGCCGGCGCTCCTGACGGCAATGGATCATACACTCTTAAAAATGACATCGTCAACCTCACTGCCGACAGCACCGGCATCCACGGCACAGTCAAAGCCGCCTCTGCAGACATCAATGTAAGCGATATTCTGACCAACCGTTTCGGCTCTCTCACTCCCGAGCAGCAGAATAATGCTGTGAGCAATGTGCGTCGCACCATAGCTCAGGTTCAGAAATACAAAAGTTTTGCTCGCCATCTCGCAGGCGCCAACGACAGCATCATTCTCGAAAACGACCTGATGAAAGTGACTTTCGCCACCCGTGGAGGTCTTGTAAGTCAGGTTGAGCTAAAAAAATACATGACCGAGGTGACTGATCAGCCGTCGCCCGTCAAACTTTTCACTGATGCAACTGACGGCTACGGCTTCACACTCACAACCTCTGACCAGCGTTTTGACACACGCGAGTTTAATTTCCAGCCTGTTGTAGAGAATGATTCGACCGTAACAATGATGCTTGACCTCGGCGGCAACGCTCAGTGGGGCATACGCTACACCCTCCACGCGACCAAGTATCTCGTAAAGATGGAAATCGTGCAGAACAATATCGGCACCATCCTACCTGCGAGCACGTCGACAATCGATCTCAACTGGCATCAGAAAATGGCTCGTAACGAGAAAGGCCGCACCTTTGAGGAGCGCAACAGCGCTATACTTTACAAATTCATCGGTGAGGGTCCCGATGATCTTAGCGCAAACGGCAATGACAGCGAACAGCTCACCGGCCGCATCAAATGGGTAGCATTCAAAAATCAATTCTTTTCAAGCGTACTCATCGCCGATGAATATCTGTCGACAGCCGACCTCACCTCCACTGAAATCAAAAACGACCGCTATCTGAAAGATATGTCCATGCACGCCAGTCTGCCCTACACTATCACCGACGGCGCGGCAACCGGATTCTACTTCTACTTCGGTCCCAACGATTATCCATTGCTTTCAAGCATCGATGATGAGATCGGAAGCGACGAAGGACTGTCTCTCACCCGACTCGTGCCGCTCGGATGGGGTCTGTTCAGATGGATCAACCAATATATCATCATACCGGTCTTCACCCTTCTCGGTAAATTCATCAGCAACTACGGCATCATCATCCTGCTCCTTACAATCTTCATTAAGCTCATCCTCTTCCCGTTCACCTACAAGAGCTTTAAGTCTCAGGCCCGCATGAGAGTGCTTGCACCGGAGATTAAGGAAATCAACGATAAATATCCCGGACAGGAAAACGCCATGAAGCGTCAGCAGGAAACAATGGCTCTCTACAGCCGCGCAGGTGCGAGTCCCTTCTCAGGCTGTCTGCCGATGTTGCTCCAGATGCCTGTACTGATCGCCATGTTCTCATTCTTCCCGTCAGCTATCGAGCTACGCGGACAGTCATTCCTCTGGGTTCACGATTTATCTGCACCTGATTACATCCTTTCCCTGCCGTTCACCATACCCTTCTACGGTGACCACGTCAGCCTCTTCTGTCTGCTGATGACAGTTGTCAATATCGTCTACACCCGCATCAACATGCAGAACCAGCCGGGCGGATCTTCGATGCCCGGTATGAAATGGATGATGTATCTTATGCCTGTAATGTTCCTCTTCTTCTTCAATGACTATGCAGCAGGTCTAAGCTACTATTACTTCCTGTCTCTGCTCATCACAATCCTCCAGACTTGGATTTTCCGCAAAGTCATCGACGAAAAGAAAGTGCGCGCCGAAATGCTCGCCAACGCCAAGAAGCCTAGCAAGAAGAGCGGCTTTATGGCGCGACTTGAAGAAGCTCAGCGTCAGCAACAGGCTGCTCTCCGTCAGCAACAGAAAGGCGGCAAGAACCGTAGATAAGCTACGGCAGTAAATATAACTTCATCTCATAGTTCGGGCGTCATAACTCTCATGGCGCCCGATTTCTATTAAGACCCCGGACGCAACACATTTAATATTTATTGTCGAACCGGCTCTTAATCAGGAAAAATGCCTAACTTTGCCGTGAAAATATCCAATCAATCCGACATGAAGATACTCCCGAAATATTTACTATCATTTATCTGCCTGCTGTCAGTCAGTCTATGCGCGATGGGCGCCGACTCGTTGCAGACTGTAGTGCCCGACTCTGTTATCTTACGCGAGATGGCTCTCGAACTTCAGGAGATGAGGCAAAACGAATTGGCCCTGCGCAGCGAGCTCGACAATCTACGCCTGCAGACAATAATGGCTGACTCCATTAAAATCGCTGAGCAACGCCGTCGTGTTGACTCGTTACGCGCGGTGACTCCAGGTGTACCCGTGGTTATCAATGCAGACACAATCTTCACGCTTTACGCTGAACGCGGAGGCTACTCGGCATCTGACCGAGCCGAGATGATTTCGGACAATCTACTGAAAATCGGCAAGAACAAGCGCATGCAGTGTGACTCAGTGCACATGCTCGAAAACGACAGCTATATCGACATAATGTATGGCAATAAAGTCATAGTCAGCATTACCGATCAGGATGCTCTATGGCAGGGAACAACCCGTAGGGAACTCGCTCAGCAATATATACCGATATTGTCCGCTAAAATTGATGATCTCAAAGAGAATTACAACCTTCTCGAGATCGCAAAGCGAGTCGCCCTGTTCTCTCTCGTTATCGGTGTGCAGTATCTCCTTTTCCGCCTGACAAACTTCCTGTTCCGCAAACTGCGCCGACGTATAATACGCTTCAAACAGCACAGACTGAAACCAGTCATAATCCGTGACTACGAACTGCTGAACACTCGCCGGCTCGGCCGCATACTGATATTCTTCAGCAATCTTCTGCGCTATTTCGTATTGCTTATACAGTTGATGATTACCGTGCCGCTGCTGTTTGCCATATTTCCACAGACCGAAAAACTGGCGATGACGATAATCCTTTATATCACCGACCCGATAAAGATGGTGTTCAAGTCGATAGTCGAATACATCCCCAATCTTTTTATTATCCTCGTTATATGGTACTGTATAAAGTATATCATCAAAGGTCTGCACTATATCTCTAACGAGATCAAGAACGAGAAACTAAAGATTTCAGGATTCTACCCAGACTGGGCTCAGCCGACATTCAACATCATCCGCTTTCTGCTCTATGCGTTCATGATAGCCATGATCTATCCCTATCTTCCGGGATCGAACTCAGGAGTCTTCCAAGGCATATCGGTGTTTGTCGGCCTCATCGTCTCGATCGGATCAAGCACGGTCATCAGCAATATCATCGCCGGATTTGTCATCACATACATGCGTCCGTTTAAACTCGGCGATTTCATTAAACTTAACGATACCTCAGGTAATGTCATCGAAAAAACTCCGTTCGCCACACGTATCCGCACACAGAAAAATGAATTGATAACCATTCCCAATTCATTCGTCATGTCGTCTCACACAGTTAATTTCAGCGCTTCGGCCCGTAACTATGGTCTGATTATCCATGAATCTGTGACGTTTGGCTATGATGTACCCTGGCGACAGGTCCATCAATTGCTAATCGACGCCGCCAGGCTCACTCCCGGAGTAATGGATGAGCCGAAACCTTTCGTTCTCGAATCTGCGCTCGAAGACTATTACACATGCTATCAGATTAACGCTTATATTCGTAACGCTGATGATCTGCTGCAGATTCAGTCAGACCTTCTTCAGAATATTCAGGATGTCTTCCATGAAGCCGGCATTGACATGACATGTGCACATTATTATTCAGAGCGCACATCAGCCGGCACGCATAGCAAGTTAACCCCATAGACAGACAAAAGAAAAGACTGCCTGGCAAATCGGAATTTGATTGTCAGGCAGTCTCATATAAAGTAAAAGCAACAAGCAACTAATTCTGTGAATCTTAATATCTTTTTCTTATAGCAAGCTTAGTCAATTCACAATTCACGATGCACAATTAACAACTGAATTGTGAATTGGATTAACGGTAGTCAGCGAAGCGCTCCTGGAGTTTCTTGCG
>CAMWNL010000125.1 GCA_947175585.1 uncultured Bacteroidales bacterium
AGCAATTACAGCAAAAATAACTTTGGCTGTTTTGGATTTCAAAATAACCATTTTGCTTTCATTTAGAGATTCAAAATACAAAGTTACTATTTTTTTGACATATTCGCTATAACTGTGCAATTATGATACAATCGCGGCAACATTTTACGAACACTCCGATGAGATTATCAACTTCTTTGACAATCGCTCAACAAACGCTTCCGCAGAATCAATAAACTCCAAAATTAAGGCTTTCAGAGCCAAACTCCACGGTGTCAATGACACGAAATTCTTTATCTTCCGGCTTTGCAACCTCTATGCCTAAACACAGGATTTTTACTATGCGCCTACAATATCACTTTTGAAGACCTATAACCCCACAAAACAACAAAGCTGCCTCAGAAATCTGAAGCAGCTTTGTTTGCTGTAGCGGGACCGAGAATTGAACTCGGGACCTCCGGGTTATGAATCCGACGCTCTAACCAACTGAGCTATCCCGCCGTTTTGCGAGTGCAAAGTTACAACGTTTTCTCAATTCTGCAAAATTTTATCTCACTTTTTTACAAAATATTTTTTCACTCACACTCTTTAACAACACAAATGTCATGTTACAAGACTGTTTCTAACGAACTTTCATTTTTTTTTCGTAACTTTGTGCGTTAAATATTACACTAAGGACAGATAATGGACGTCAATAAAGTACTTTTCATTTCTCAGGAGATTGCTCCTTACCTCGCAGACAGTGACCTTTCACTCTTCGGGCGCAATTTGCCTCAGGCAATTCAGGAAGCCGGAGTTGAAGTCAGAACTTTCATGCCTCGCTACGGCATTATCAACGAGCGACGCAACCAGCTCCACGAAGTAATCAGGCTGTCCGGTCTGAATATCGTTATTGACGACACAGACCATCCGCTTATCATCAAGGTCGCTACCTTGCAGCCCTCTCGCATGCAGGTCTACTTTATAGACAATGATGACTACTTCCTGCGTCACACAGCTAAAGGTCTGGAAACCGATCTGTCACCGGAAGACAATGATGAGCGCATAATCTTTTTCGTGCGTGGCGTCGTGGAGACTGTTAAGAAACTCCGCTGGGAGCCGTCAGTGATCCACTGCACTGGTTGGGTAACGGCGCTTACCCCACTCTACCTTAAGAAAATGTATGCCGACGATCCGGCATTTGTCAATACCAAAACCGTATACTCGCTTTATGACAAAAACTTCGACGGTACGCTTGACCCACGCATGGTTGAAAAACTGCTGATGGACGGCTTCACCGAAGAAGACCTGAAGTCTCTCACCGGAGGGGATATTGACTATAAAAAAATCAATAAGATTGCAATCGACTATGCTGACGCCGTTGTGCAAAGCACACCGACTGTTGACCAGGAACTGATTGATTACGCTATCAAATCCAGCAAACCCTTCCTGGCTTATCCCGGTGAAGAAAATTATGCACAGGCCTATCTCGATTTCTATCGTTCATTATAATTAACTGTTAGGTCTACAATCAAAATTTAGAAAATCGATTTGTCGATAGAACCCGATTAACCGACATGAAAATTAAAACAATCATAGCCTCAACCGCCGCTCTGGCAGCAATATTTATCACATCGTGTGACGACTCCCAGTCGCCCATCGGTTCGTCAATCGTAGAAGAAAAAATTACAATATCGGTTGACTCGGCATTTACTGTCACCGGCCGGCCGGTTGCAAGCAAAGCCGTGCAGTCGCGCACTCTGTTGCAACTGCTCGGTCGCATCGACGCTAAAGGCTTCGGTTCGCTTTCAAGCGACGTTGTCACTCAATTTATGCCCTCTATGTCTCTCGACACCACTGATGTGACTGTCAACTCTATCGACTCACTCAAACTGATGATGGCCGTTTATCACGGTAATTTCGTAGGTGACTCGATTACGCCGATGGGTATAGATATTTATCGACTCAACCGCGAACTGCCCTACCCGATTTACAGCGACTTCAACCCCGAAGGCTATTATGACCCATCTCAGAAAATAGCCTCATTGATTTACAACGCTTCAACGCTCGGAGAATCAGACTCGCTTAAAAACGCTACCTATCACACAATTTCCGTGAATCTGCCGGTCGAGCTCGCTCGCGAATTTTATAGCGCCTATCTTGAGGATCCGGTGAACTTCTCTTCTCCCACAGCATTTGTAAACAATGTGTTCAAAGGACTCTACATCCGTAACTCTTACGGTAGCGGCCGCCTGACTCTGGTTTCCAACACACTTATGCGAGCCTACTATCACCGCACTCTCAAGAAAGACGACGGCACAGACTCAATCCAGACAGCGATGGCCAACTACTTTGCCGTTACTCCTGAGATTATTACTAATAATAATATTGGACTTACGCTATCTTCTGACGTAACCGATCTCGTCAACAAAGGCGAAAACATCGTTGTGTCTCCTACAGGCTACGACGTAGAATTTGAATTCCCCGTCCGCGACATAATCGCAGCCTATAAAGCCAACCAGACCGAAGAGTCGGCAATCAACACCCTCACATTCTCATTGCCCGTAGACTCCGTTGCCAATGACTTTAACTTTGGCCCGGCTCCAAGCATGCTGATGGTGCTTAAGAACAAGAAAGACGAGTTTTTCCAAAACAACAGTCTGCCTGATCAGACCACATCTTTCTACGCTGACTATGACTCAACCAACGGAAGATATTATTTCGGCAGCATGCGTTCATATCTCATGTCACTCATAGACAAAGAAGATATCACCCCCGATGACTACACTTTTGTGCTTACTCCTATCTATGTGATTACCGAATCAAACAGTGATTACTATTACGGCGTAACTTCAACTGTGACAGGTGTTACACCCTATATTTCCACTCCGACACTTACAAAAATATTATTTGACGAAGCAAAAATTAAATTCACCTATAGCAACCAACTCATAAATAATTAGTAAATTTGCACTGCAAAAATACTTCAAGCCGCAATAGCTCAGTCGGTAGAGCATTTCATTCGTAACGAAAAGGTCGTGGGTTCGAGTCCCACTCGCGGCTCAGAGCAAGCCCCTTAACTAACTTTAGTTAAGGGGCCTGCATTTTATTATCCATCGTCATTTCAGCGACTCAATAAACTCGTCTGCTTCTTTTCTCGAATGAAAACGGATTATCGTTTTATCAAAGTGCTATTTCGTGCACGGTTATGAACTATATTCTCGTGTCGGGTGTTTTGATTACAATTATTTATATTTTTAACACCATTCTACGCTTTTACTATTATGTTACGCAAACTTTTCATTTCGCTGGCCGTGATTATTGTATCAGTCTCAGCCGCCCATGCTCAGAAAACAGAACTCACACTATCTTATGGAGCCTACACTCAAATGGACGCAACCGATATGCACGACGGCTGGAAGCACGTCAATAACGCCTGGGGAGCTCTTAACGCCGGCGTTAATTTCAAGGTAGCGCCAAAAATTTGGGTTGGCCCGTCATATACATTCTCAAGCACTACAACAAAAGGCGGCCCCGATCACAGCAATATCGCTTATCACGCAGTAATGCTTAACGGCCGCTATCACTATTACAGCAACTCGATTGTGTCACTATATGCAAAACTCGGTCTCGGCGTTGAGTTTTCTTATATGCAACCGCGAAATGATGACAGCTATACGAAATCGTATTGCGCATTCCAGATCGTGCCGGTCGGTGCAGAGGTCGGTATCAACCGCAACGTATCAATGTTCGGCGAACTTGGATTCGGCGCACAAGGACTTCTTCAGGTAGGCGTGAAAATCAAACTCTGACACGAAGCTCCCACATAGCAACGGCAGCTGCAGCTGCAACGTTTAACGAATCGACTGTGTGACTCATCGGTATCTTGACCGTATAGTCTGCGCAGTCGATTGTCGTTTGCGGCAGACCGTCACCCTCGGTGCCCATAATCATCGCGAGACGTGGCTCTGCTGCAAGACGAGGATCATCAATGCTGACTGTGTTGTCGGTTAAAGCAAGTGCGGCAGTCTTGAATCCGAGATTGCGCAGTTCTTGTTGATAGTCCTCGCCAGCCCAGGTCCAGGGAACAAGAAATACCGAACCCATGGAAACTCTCACCGCGCGACGATTCAAAGGATCGCATGATGTCGTCGTTACGATGACCGCATCTGTGCCGAGCGCGGCAGCCGAACGAAATATCGCTCCGATATTGGTAGTATCCACAACACCGTCAATCACCACAACTCTTCGGGCATCACGACACACTTCCTCAAGGGTCTTTGGCCGGGGACGACGCATAGCGCACAACACTCCGCGCGTCAATTTATAGCCGGTGAGACCGGCCAGAAGTTCACGCGAACCTGTGTAGACTTCCAGATTGTCGCTGCATCTTGAAAGCAGCGGTGCCGCGTCACCCTCTATGTGACGACGTTCACAGAGCATCGACAACGGTTCATAACCGGCGTCGAGTGCCACTCCTATGACTTTGGGGCTTTCGGCTATAAACACTCCGGCATCCTGATGAAGACGATTTCGAAGCTGCGCCTCGGTAAGCGATGCATAAGCTGAGACTCTTTCATCGTCAAGATCGACTATTTCAATTATGTTCATAACGATTATATGCGATTAAAATGCTTGATAAATTAATCGGGCCGGAGTTTTGCTGCTCCGACCCGACCGTCTTGATGATGTGATGAATGTTATACAAAGTAAGCTGCAAGGCCGCTCACTGACGAGATGTCGAGCAAGTGGCTGTAGAAACAGCTGACGATGCCGAGAAGAAGTATGCCTGCAACGGCAATCCACATGCCGAGGCGTTCGCTACATGATGAGCGGAACCAGGCAATCGGGCTTTCATCTTCGTTGATGAACATCGCTTTTACTACGAGGAGATAGTAGTAGAGAGAGATGATAGTGTTGATCAACGCTATCAGGACGAGAACGTAGATCGCAATCGAACCCTGATTGATAGCAGAAGTGAAGATGAAAAATTTAGAGAAGAAGCCTGCAAAGGGAGGAATACCTGCGAGTGAGAACATCGCGAGCATCATCGCTACTGACAGACGGGGGTTAGTCTTGTAGAGACCGTTATAGTCGTCCATCGAAACACGGCCTGTTGCATTTTCGATAGCTCCGATAACACCGAAAGCAGCGAGATTGGAGAAGATATACACAAGGATGTAGTATATCATCGCAGCCACGCCCATAGTGTTGAAAGCTATGATACCAAGCATGATGTAGCCGGCCTGAGATACAGACGAGAATGCGAGGAAGCGTTTCATGTTGCGCTGACGGATAGCGAAGAGGTTACCTACTGTGATTGTAAGGATAATGAGAGCATAGAGCATCCATTCCCAAACACGGCTATAAACCGAGCCGAATACCTGAGCAAGAATAACCATGAATGCAAACGCAGCCGCACCTTTTGAGATTACCGACAGATAAGAGGTCACCGAAGTTGGCGCTCCCTGATATACGTCAGCAGTCCAAAGGTGGAAGGGAACAAGTGATAACTTGAAACCGATACCTGCAATCACAAACGCCACAGCCATCACAAGCATAAAGCTATACTGTGTTGTAAGGGCGAAATAGATATTCTCGAAATAGAGCGAACCGGTGAGACCGTAAACAAATGACAGACCCATCATGAATACTGCTGAAGAGAAGACTGCGGTCAACATATATTTGACAGCGGCTTCATGACTCTCATAGCGGTTCTTGTCGAGGGCTACCATCGCTGCGAGAGGGAGTGAAGCGGCCTCAAGACCGATGATGAAGAGAAGGAAGTGGCGTGCAGAGATCATGAGATACATACCGAAGAGAGTCACGAGCAACAACTCGTAGAACTCGCCGCGGCGATACTGCATTGGTTCTGAATTAGTCCATTTGATTGACTGGATGAGTACGATAAACACACCTACATTCAAAACATTTTTGATAGCGGCGATAATCGGTGATGTCACATACATGCCGGCAAACGTAGACGCGGATGTTTCGTTGACACAGCCACAGAAAATGCCGCCGATAGTCAAT
>CAMWNL010000126.1 GCA_947175585.1 uncultured Bacteroidales bacterium
CTGCAGGAAATTAATTGCGGCAAAGCCGCACACGTCGGTTATTATATTATTCCACAATGCAGTTATACCGAAACCGGCAAGTGCCGGGATTGCAAGAAAGACGATAACAGTCAGTATGATTACAAATAGTCGTTTCATTGTCGTTAGTTTTAAATTGGATTTTTAATTAGAGCAGCTCTGTTTATTAAGACACGCAAGTGGTCGAAATATTTTACAAAGTACTTAAAAAAATCTTCTTTTTACTAACGCTGGTTGAATTATGTGGTCAGACTTTTAGCCTTATCTTTATCTTCGACAATAGACCGGTGAGCATGACAACGACGATTGCGAAAAGAGCCGAACGAATCAGGCCCGGATAACCAGAACATAACCAAGACGGATACCAGACACCAATCAGTGACATAACCGAGTACCACACATAAGGTATCATATATGCAGTCAAAGTCGCAGTGCCGGCAGGTCTGATCAGGGAGAAATAGCGAGCCCCTCCATGCAGGTCACATAAGATATACAGCAATCCGAAGATCGGGAAGAACATCGCCAGACAGTAGAACATCCAAGTCGGAGTAGCCTGAATCTTTGAAATAATCCAATAAGGATGACTTACCAAACCGCAGAAGAGCATTATAGCTCCTAAAATAATCGTTATTGTGAATAATCGACGGCCATTTTGGCGGAATCGTTTCATCAGAAGAGCAGTAAGTATGCCCGACATGCCGAGAGCGTGGAGCGTCCAGTCACTTGGGATGAACGTCAGGAGTATCCAGCGTGAAGCGTAATCATAAGGAATCAGGCTTGAGTGTGTGCCTAAAGATAGCAGTATGAGTGCAATCCAGACAATAAAATTTACTTTCAGGTTGTTACCTGTAAAGAGATAGATAAGAGAGCACACTGCGTAGGTCCAGCCGATCAGCCCAAGTATGCCCCACCAGCCGGTCGAGAATGGAGAACCCGAGATATCTTTATAGACAAAAAGGAATAAGAGCAGAGCCACACCGGCGCATTTTAACACTGTGTTAAGTCGATTGCGCCAGCCTGACGACTCAGGATAGACACCCCAGGTCAGGAAAAAGCCTATTACCATCAGTATCGTAAACCATGAATAGGGGATGAATCCGACCTCACTGCAGTTCAAAGTGAATAATCCCATTGCAATAAGGGCGAAACTTCGGGTGAATATATGTCCTATAAGTTGCAGGGGAGTGTCGCCTTTGCGGTAACGGGTGTCGATGGCGAGCACAACAGACATGCCCATACAGAAAATGAATGCAGGAAAAATTGTGTCAGAAAACCCCATCATGTCTTCGTTAATCTCTGCATGGAGCAGCCAGTGAGGTATATTCTGCAGACCGGCGATATCATTTACAAAGAGCATGAGAGTCATAGTCAACGCTCTCATTACATCGACAGCGGCTATGCGGTTGGATTTGGGCTGAATTATTGCCATAAAGACTGATATTGGTTTTTAAGCATAAAATTTATAATGCAAATATACGCCCGTATCTTGCCCGGGATGTCCAAAATCTGTCACAAAAGGTTTGTAATCTGCCTGACGCGCCGTTTGCCTGATATGAGAACGGCAATCATGAACATTCATGATTGCCGTCACCATCTAACAAACCTTAAATTACTAAATAACTGAAATCGTACTATGGGATATATTGACAGAGACTATTTTTCAAAGGGATTGCCTTTCGGGTCGCGACTGACAATCCAACGGAAAGCATTGACGAAGAGTAGATTTTGCGTCGCGTCGAGATACTCTACGTCACCATGACCCATATTGAGATAGATCATGCGATAGTCACGGTTAGTCCACACTACGGGAAAATCGCCGAACTTCACAACATCTTTGATTCCGATAGGATAGTTGCGAGATGAGAGGGAAAGCAGGATGTCAACGTTAGGATTGCTACGCGGACTCGGATCCCACTGATACCATTCGCTTGCCGGGGCTACGAATGACGCAGGCAGATTTTTGGTGACCGCATGGTCGGTAACGTCTATATCGAGAAGGGCCGGTTGCGGAGGCCAGTTGTTGCAGTAGAAAACACCGGCTCCGAGAAATTTATTAAACCATGGCCATTTGGTGTTACGATCGTTGTAAGCGGCTGCGTGAAAGCCAATCCAGCCGCCACCGTTTTCCATATATTTCTCAAAGGCTGCGCGGTCTTTGGCTGATACGGGGGCATCGTTAACCGCAATCAGCACGTCGTAATCGTTGAGACGGTCAGTGTAAGCTGAGAAATTGTCGGTGACCTCAAGGATATAACCGTCACCGTAAGTAAGCCGCTTGAAGAAGTCAATAGTTTGTTCTGCAAACTGGAGATGAGCTTCCTCGACGTGTTTGTTATAGAATAGGAGCGCTTTGAAGCGCGGCGCGCGAGCGTAGTTGGCAGGATAGTTGTCCTGTGCGTAAGCAGCAAGCGAGCCGAAGAATGTAACTGTAAGCAGTAACAGAATTGATTTGATATATTTCATGATCAGTCTGAATTATTTCATTTGGAGTGAAGCGATATATGATTCCTGAGGAACACAGTTCTCAAATTTGACGTTTTCGAGCAGTTGGTTCATTGCGTCAATTGCGAGCTGACGGTCAAGCTTGGCATCGCGGATTTCTGCAAACGAGCCTCTCGGAGCATCGGCAAACCGACGCACCTCGTCCCAACCTTCAGGGGGATTGTATCCGACCATACATGAGTTGTGGATTTTCTTGTAGGGCCAGAATGTGTAGCCGATATTATTATCTTTCATCGTCCTTACAAATTCAGCCTGCCATTCGTCGCTGTTGTGACCGATTTCGCCCATATACATGGGTCTGTTGACCCTGTCGCGGAACTCGATGAAATTGCTTATCGCTTCAGGCGTCGGTTGGCCCCCATAGCGATGGCATGTATACATCACAGAATGTGTAGCCGATATTATTATCTTTCATCGTCCTTACAAATTCAGCCTGCCATTCGTCGCTGTTGTGACCGATTTCGCCCATATACATGGGTCTGTTGACCCTGTCGCGGAACTCGATGAAATTGCTTATCGCTTCAGGCGTCGGTTGGCCCCCATAGCGATGGCATGTATACATCACCTGTTCATCAAAGTTTGCGTCATGGATGGGATTGAAATTACCGTTCCACTGTGCGCCGCCAATCAGCACAATGTGGTTTTTATCCACTTCGCGGATTGCGTCAAATCCTTTTTTATAAACAGGCACGAGTTGGTTATTAAGGGAATCCATATTTTCGAAATACGGAGCGATAGGTTCGTTGAAAAGTTCGTAGCCTAAAATGACCGGTTCATTTTTATAGTGGTCTGCTATCTTACGCCACACGTTGCAGTATTTTTCCTGGCTGGCCGGGCTCTCAAACAACCATGGGTAACCATAGCTGTCGTCAATGTTATCGCCAGTCTGACCGCCCGGCGCATCGTGCATGTCAAGTATAAGGTAAAGATCGTTGTCGCGACACCACTCGACGAGAGTGTCGACACGCTCAAAACCGTCCTGAGCGCCTGTCAGTCCCATGTAGTCTTCGTCAGTGAAGAGTTTATAATGGAATGGAAGGCGGATTGTATTGGCTCCGGTTGACGCGATGAAGTCAATGTCGGCCTTTGTGATATAGTTGTCTTTAAACTGTTTCCAGAACTCTGCAGCAGCTTCAGGTCCGGCGATTTCTGAGAAAACTTCGTTAATCAGACGGGGCGATGAAGCGCGACCGAATCCAAACATATAGCCTTCGGGGTTCATCCAGTTGCCGAGGTTGGTGCCCTGAATAAAGAACTTCGAACCGTCAGGCAAAACCAAGTCGGGACCATCGACACGTATAAAATTAGCCGCGCTGTCGGTCGTTTCGACCTGCTTTGAGCAAGATGTCATAATCAGACCTGCAGATAATGCGGCAAGAACTGTTGATTTTAAACTCATTTTTAAGTGTTTTATTTAGTTACGTCATTAAAGCTCGGCCAATAATGAGAGCCATTTTCCGGCGGATGTCACCCAGACCTCCTTATAGCAGGCCTGATTGATCTGAGGCCAATAAGGCTCGTCGGTGTTACCGATTGTGCGGATGCCGACCGGCATTTCTCCGGTTATTTCTCCGGAAGAGAAAGAGTTCATCTGCGGATAATTATGACCTTCTCCATAGATTAACGATTGTCTGAACGGATTCTTGCCAACAATCCAATATAATTGTTCGCGAGCTATGTCAGTCAGTTCGTCATCATGCAGATATCTGCCACAGATGGCTGCAGCCTTACCCATCGAGGTGTGTATAGCGAGGTTTCCGTTATAGATATTGAACCACACCGGGAAGCGCTTGACGTAGTGATGTTCGCCGACCTTGATGCCGAGTTTCAGTTGCTCGCTGTAGAGTTTTTCGGCATCGGAGGGTGGAAACAGATGAAGCGCATAGAATCCGTCGACATCCTCATACTCGTTATCAGCATACACGCCTCCCGGAATCATGCCGTAGGGAGCTGTGTATTGCATCAGAGTTTTAAGGTAGTTGCCGTAAAGCTTCATAGAGCGTTCCCATGTCGGCTTGTCTTTGTGAGCCGGCTGGGTGGAGCATAATGCATCAAGCGCCTGCATGTAGATCTGTTCACGCGATTGGTGGATGAAATGTACAATCGATTTACGCGATTTATCGCGGTAAAAGAATCCACAGAGTGTCTTTGCATCATCAATCGGCTCGGCTTGTTGGCAATCTATCACATACTTAATATGTGAAGCTGCCAGATCGGCATATCTGCGCTCTTCGGTCGCTTTGTAGAGAAGGCTTGCGGCCCATGATATGGTCGCATGCATCTGGCTGAGAGATGTGCAATAAGAGTGTTCGTGAGGCGATATAAAGCCACCAAGACCTTTCTGCTCAAATTCTTCTTCAGCAAAATCGAAGTCTTCGCAAGCGACTCTTATGAGGTAATCGGAGAGTTGAGGGTCTGAATCAAGAGTCATGGAAGCGTAAGCCTCGTAGGCCGAATACAGATAGTTGTCAAATGATGCGTTCTGTACTCTTACGGTGTGTATATCGTCGGCACCGTCGTGCACTCCGTCCTGCCAGATCAGCAGACCCATGCTACTTGCGCGGTAACCATCACCATAACGGTTGCGTAGAATGAACTCCAGACCCCAACGAGCCTCTTCAAGCAGACGGGCTGCCAGAGGCTTGTTGCTGTCGCGTAAGCGATTGTAGGCTTCAAGCAGGGAGTAGCACAAATCTCCGGTCTGCAGAGTCTGTTGGGAGAGATCGCCTGCGTCATGCCAGCCGCCACTATATGGAAGAGTAGCGTCGCCGTGGACAGAGAACAGGTCTGTGTGACAGAGCGAGTGGACACCCGGAACCGGATAGCCGCAACGCTGACAGAATATAAAGTTCAGAACTTTCCACTGCGAGTCGTGCCATATTTCAGTCCCGCCGATTTTGAAGGGACGTGTTGTCACACCATCAGCTATAATCTGATAATCACCGGGTTTCTTGACATCGGAAAAGTCAATCACGCTGAAGTTTCCTATCGAGGTCATGGTCGCAGCGGCTTTACCTTTCTTGACTGCTTTACCATTGGCACAATCAATGACCTTGAACTCAGCACCCGAGTGAATACTGTTCATCACGGCGAATTTACTGCCTCGCGAGTCATAACCGGTCATCGAGTAGACAATGTTGTCTGCGTCAGGTATCCAGCCGATGAGCTTTTCGACCTTGTCGATTTTTTCGAGACGGATATTATCTATGTAATATACGGCAGAGTCACCAGTGGTGAGATCGCGGCCGTTGAGTGAAATGCTGAATGATATATTATCCATGCAGTCACGCTGCAGATCCTCGATTTCAAGCACACAATTATTCCATTGCCCATTGCGAAGGTTGATAAGGTGAGCTCCGGTAGGATCGTTATAACCGTCTTTACGGCCGACACTATGTGAATTGTTAAATAT
>CAMWNL010000127.1 GCA_947175585.1 uncultured Bacteroidales bacterium
CATAGCCTTGGTATACGCCTCCGGTGATGCGGACGCGTTGGTTTTCCTTGAAATCTTTTTTGCTGAATATTTCGCAACGGGTTGTGTCGTCGGCTGTGAGTAGCCGTAAGAGGGCTATGGCTTTCTGTGGTATAACTTGTATCTCGTTGCTCGCCGGGTAACGATAAATCCAGAATGGAATCGATGCGCCGGGATGTTGGCGCCCTTCTGCTTCGAGGGCGAGGGCGTGTTCGCGCGTTGTCTTTATAAATAATACGTGGGGTATGATTGCTTTTTCGCGCTTTTTGTGGTTGCTGAGAGTGACGGTCTCTTTGGGGAAAAATACTTGTTCACAGAGTGATGCCAGAGCTTTTTCGGCTCTGAAGTCCTGACGTGTGCGGATGGCGTACCATTGAGTCGGGTTGTTGTTATCCAAAGAGTTGTCGTTCATTTTTGCCAATGTCAATCGTCTTGCCAGATGTTGTATATCTGGCATGTATACACAACCGTCCGTGTGTGCTTTCAGCATCGGATCTCAAGGATGAGCCTATACAGGAGCTTCCCTTGTGGTTGCCGTTTCCGGAGTTATTCCGGTATGGTGATATTTAAGCATCTCTTCGTAAGAGATACATTATCGACTGCAAAGTTATAAAAATAATTCTTTTTTAATCCAAAAAACGAGTGTTAAATTGCCTGCATGATAAATTTAACTTATCGCCGAGTAAGGCATGATTGCAATCCGGGTGGGTGTTTGCGGTTATAAAATGAAAAGGAATATTGAGGGATGATGAAATTTTATAGGTGAATGTTTTATAATATTGGGATGTTTTTGTTATTTTTGCGGCATCAATTGAAAAACGACATCGTGACGACGAGGTTTAGGGCTCTTGCCTTTCGTCATTGTTAATATTTAGAGCCGCTGGATTTATTATATGAAAAAACTTGTTACTTTATCACTCGGTCTTGCTCTCTGCGCTTCGGCCGGCGCGGAGAATTTCAGAATCCTCTCTCTCGGCATAGGTGTCCCCGGCTTTGACGAGCCGCAGTTTATGGGACTCGGTATTTCGCCCAACGGCAGGTATGTCTGTGGTTCGATCGATATGGGTGAAGGTTATTTTATCGCCGATATCGAGAATGATGATATCGCTTACGAGTACACTGACGATCCCGAGGGAGCCGAACTGCGTCACGTTGATAACAACGGTCTTGCTATCGGCTATAATGGCCCGGGTGTGACTTATTCAATCAGTGGCATAGAAACTGTGTTGCAGACTCCTGGTAATTATAAATATGTACTCGGTGAGTCGCTGACCAGCGACGGCAGCATTATGGTGGGTTCGCTTGTCGCAACAGGTTATGCTACTTATGCGGCATATTCGGTCAATGGTGAATGGCAGTTGTTGCCTCTGCCGGAAGAAAACGATGGAGAGTCTTCTGCCAAGTATATCAGCGGTGACGGCAGTGTGATTCTCGGTCACATGGGCAGTTTCGGCTCTCCCATGCTTTGGATCGCAAATGATGAAGGTCAATATGAGATTGACTCCGTCATGGTAAATTATATTACTTCACCTGAAAACGAAGTCGCCAACGGCGGTGCCGGTTTATACAGCCTGTTTCCTATGGGTATTAGTGAAAATGGTAAATATGCTGTATGCCGTGGAACTATCTTGAATGATTATGGCTATTACTTCGTTCCGGTTGTCTATAATGTAGATGATAAGACGTTTACTATTTATAATGAGGCTCAGGAGATTGATGAATATGGTATAGGTCTGACTCCGTCTGCGATAGCCAACGACGGTACTATGATCGGTGTTATCGGTGAACCGTTGACCGGAAGTGCCGGCAGCTTTATTCTTAGAGCGGGTGAAACTCAGGCTACAACATTCTCTGCTGTGTTCCCTGACTATGCCGAGGCGATGGGTTTCGCTGACGCGATCGGTTACACAGTTCCTATGAGCATGACTGCGGATGGCCGATATATCGTGGGCTACGGTTACTATTGCGAAGATTTTTATGATGAATATGCGATGGCATACTTCGTGACATATATTATTGATACGGAAGGAGAGACTTCGGGAGCGAAAGTTGTAGCTGCCGACGAGAGCGATGCTCAGCCTGAATCATTCTACTCGCTCGACGGCAAACGCCTCGGCGAGATGACCAAGGGTCTCAATATCGTGCGCATGTCTGACGGCACAGTGCGCAAGGTCATCAACAAATAATCCGTCCTACACATTATAATACAATGAGCAATGGCGCGAATGACCGTGCGCCATTGCTTTTTTTGTATGTATGTGAAGTTTTGCGTAATTTTGTGACATAAAATTACATTAAATAGTTTATTAAAGTCAGACTTGCATCACATGGCACTATCTACACTCACGGCGATTTCGCCCATTGACGGCCGTTATCGTTCGAAATGCGCTCAGTTGGAAAATTATTTTTCAGAATATGCGCTTATCCGCTATCGCGTAAAAGTCGAAGTGGAATATTTTATCGCTCTCTACAATTTACCTCTACCTCAGCTGGCGTCAGCTTCTAAAGAAGCGGTAGAATCGCTTCGCGCAATATATGAAAACTTCTCTGTGGCCGATGCCCAGCGTATCAAGGATATCGAATCTGTTACCAATCACGATGTCAAGGCTGTCGAGTACTTTCTTAAAGAGCAATTTGACGCTCGCGGACTTGAAGCTTACAAAGAGTTTATCCATTTCGGCCTGACCTCTCAGGACATCAATAACACGGCTGTGCCCCTGTCAATCAAGGATGCACTCAACGAAACATATATCCCTGCAATCGAAGGGCTCATCGACACTCTGTCGCGTCAGGCTGACGAATGGGCCGACATACCTATGCTCGCCAAGACCCACGGTCAGCCCGCGTCGCCGACTCGTCTCGGTAAGGAACTGAGGGTGTTTGTCTATCGTCTTAGTGAGCAGCTAGCGTCACTCCGTGCAACAAAAATCAGCGGAAAATTCGGTGGAGCTACCGGTAATTTCAACGCTCATCGTGCGGCTTTCCCGACAATCAACTGGCTTGATTTTGCCGGCAAGTTCCTGCACGAAGGCCTCGGTATAGAACGTGAGGAGTTCACCACTCAGATCTCTAACTATGACAATCTCGCAGCGGTGTTTGACGCCCTGCGTCGCATCAACACTATCGTGCTCGACCTTGACCGCGATATGTGGATGTATATTTCGATGGAGTATTTCAAGCAAAAAATCAAAGAGGGTGAAGTAGGGTCTTCGGCCATGCCTCACAAGGTCAATCCTATTGACTTCGAAAATTCAGAAGGAAACCTTGGCATCGCAAATGCGTTGCTCGGTCACCTTGCCATGAAGCTGCCGGTGTCGCGTCTGCAACGTGACCTTACCGACTCAACCGTTCTCCGCAATGTCGGTATGCCGTTGGCTCATGGCCTTATCGCCTTTGCATCTACTGCTAAAGGTCTCGGAAAACTGTTGCTCAACCGTGATGCGATTGACCGCGACCTCGGAGCAATGTGGAGCGTGGTTGCAGAAGGTATTCAGACAATCCTGCGCCGCGAGGGTTATCCCAAACCCTACGAAACACTCAAGCAGCTCACACGTGTTAACACTGCGATTACCGAAAAGAGTATATCGGAATTTATTGACACTCTCGCCGTCAGCGATGAGGTAAAGGCCGAGCTCCATGCACTGAGCCCGTTCACTTATACAGGTTACTAAAAAATTCTCAAACTCATGATATCAAGGTCTTCGGGCGATGTCCGGAGACCTTTTAGTTACTACCTATCCATAGACAAATCATCGACAATAAGACAAAGATGAGATCAATCGCCTTGGATTTAAGATTCTTTTCTTTGAAAATAAGTGCGCCGATGGCAAAAGAGACCAGTACACTGCCGCGGCGTACCATCGAGACAACTGATATCATTGCATCAGGATCTGTCAATGCATAAAAATAGACGAAATCCGCGACGGTGAGAAAGATACTGATCAGGATGATTGAATGTTTCCAGCGGAATGGTGTGGATTTCTTTCTGCCGGGCCACCAGATAAGTAATAGCATGGCTCCCATCATCAGGCATTGGTAGATGTTATACCATCCCTGCACTGCCATGCGGTTAAGACCTGCGCCTCCGTGGTCTTCGGGAGACATAAGATGCTTGTCATACAGTCCGCTGGCTGCTCCGAGTATTGCAGCTCCGACAAGAAGGTATATCCAGAGACTATGCGTAAAACGTATCCCCTCCTTACTGCCGCTTCTGCTCATCAGGTAGAATGAAAGCAGACCGAGACCAACGCCTGCCCATTGCCAGGCGTTAAGCTCTTCACCGAAAACAAGTAGCGCACCGACGATGGTAAGCACGGGTCGCGTGGCGTTGACAGAGCCGACAATTGTCAGCGGAAGGTGTTTTATAGCGAAATAACCCAAAAGCCACGACGACAGTACGATCACTGATTTGATGATGATGAGACGGTGTTGAGCGGCTGAGATGGGTGCGACAAAGAAGTGGGAGTCCGGAGATATTTGTCCGGAGTGTGAAAGGATGATAAACGGCAGTAATAGTGCCGCACAAAATAGGGTATTAAGGAAGAGAATCGGAATCACTGCGTTGTCACGCAACGAACTTTTTTTGCTGGCGTCGTAGAATCCGAGCAGGGCAGCTGAAATAAAAGCGAGAATTATCCACATGATTTCAGTCGTGTGCGCGTATTATCTTGAAAGTGCCGTGTCCGATATATTCGAAATCAACTATGCCGAGTGACGCCAGCCTGACAATTATGCTTTCGGCTGTCGCCGTAGTGACATGAAGACTGACCGCAATTTCACGTGTTGAAAGAGGTTCAACACTGTCATCGAGCAATTGCAGTAGAGAACTCTCGACAGAGCTTAGCGAGAAAATAGTGTCGGCCGACTCGCGCATCTGCCATGCCCTGACCATTAAAGGATGGGCCACGATGTTTTCGTCTGCTACGCGGAAATATGCCTTCCATTTCCTGTCTGAGTCCTGAGCGAAGACCGGCCGGCGGTCGGCACCCGAGATTGAAGCCCGGATGATCAGGGTTCCGGCTCCGACGTTAAAAGCCGTGAACTCTATTTCCTGGGGTGGGTTGCAATAGCGTTGAGCCGCCTGCTCGACAACATATATATCTTCTTCGTTTCGCACACCGGCAAGCGCACCGTTATCTTTTACGCCGATAAGCAGCCGGCCTCCGCCACGATTGGCGAAAGCAGATATTGAGCGAGCGATTTTTCGTGCGTCAGAAATCTGAAACTTGAAATCCTGTTCCTGATGTTCGCCCTGCGCTACAAGCTCCTCGATATAATGTTTGCCTTTGAGCGGCCTTATATCCTTCATCAGAGCCTTTCGAGGAGTGCTTTGAGAGTTGCGAATGTATGAGCCGGCGCGTCAGTCCAGAAGTTTTCGTATTGGGAAATGTTGTCGGCGCTCCCCGGAGTGTCACTGATTACCCTTATGCAGACAAACGGCACGGATTTTAAGAAACATACATGTGCGATAGCGGCTGATTCCATGTCGACGGCCATTGCTTCAGGCCAAACAGACATAATTTTTTTTACCTCCTCGGGTTTGCTGACAAAAATGTCACCTGACGCGACGAGACCGCGTTTGACGTCCATGCCTTCAAACGTAGAGTCAGGCAGAGGACACTCAAATTTTGCCGGGCATGAGGCTGCCTGTCCCGGTATGGTTCCGGGGCCACACCACACATCGTGGTATGCTACACTATCGGCTACGACCACATCGAGAATCGCAGCTCCGGCTCCGGTTCCGCCGGCAACACCTGTGTTGATGATCATGTCGGGATGGAAACACTCAATAAGTGTAAGCGCTCCAACTGCGGCGTTGACTTTACCGATGCCACACTCGGTAGCAATAATTTCGTGATTCCCGATATGACCTTTGTGAAATGTCATGCCGTTGGCGGT
>CAMWNL010000128.1 GCA_947175585.1 uncultured Bacteroidales bacterium
GGGTATGAGGGCCTGAGGCAAGACGGCGGCAGAGGTCATTGGAGAGAGCTTCACAGTCATCGGCCGAGGGTTGTAAACGCTTTCGCTCGCGACAAACGTCACACGTGCCGCAGTCCTTCGGGTCTTTTTCTCCAAAGTATTCGAGCATAATGCGCGAGCGGCAACAGTCATCCGAGAATGCAAAGCGCTTGATGGCATCGAGACGCGCCTCATAGCGAGCGCGCTGCTCTTCGTAGACCGTGCGCGGTATGACGAGATAGCGCGGCAGTTCACGCGACGTCGGATAGTAGACGTATGGAGTCAGTCGGCGCGGTATATAGTGAATCACATGCATGCGCGAAAGAGTTATCAGCGCCGTAGTCACCGCGAGTTCCGACACTCCGAGTTGCGCGGCTATGCGAGTCTCGCTGATAGCGACATAGTCGGCAAACAGACCGGGATATATACGTAGTATGCCTTGAAAGACATTTTCTGTAGCCTCGTCGAGACGCAGACTATAGAACTCCGATTTATCTACCAAAATCATTATGCGCGACTGTGTCAGAGACTCGTCAGAGTACTCTATATAACCCGACCTTGTCAATATCGACAGCGCGCTGCGCGTCATCGCCGGCTGAAGCTTAAAGATCATGCAGAAGCGGTTGAAATCACATTCATAGACCTTGTTATATCCGCCTCCGACTATCACATCAAGAAAATTACCCAACAGTTCATAGACTCGCAGTATATACTCTTTAGGCGGAAATGCCTCCCCGAGGCGGCGAGTAAGCAGACCTTTATCTGACTTGGCAACAAGCAGCACGGCGTAAGAGGGCCTACCGTCACGACCGGCGCGCCCGGCCTCCTGCTAGTATTCTTCGAGCGACGACGGCAGGTCATAATGAACCACCACGCGCACATCGGGTTTGTCAATACCCATGCCGAAAGCATTGGTGGCGACAATCACACGTATCGCCCCACTCTTCCACCGATCCTGGCGGTCTGTCTTCTCTTCAGGCTGTAGACCGGCATGATAATAGTCGGCACTGATACCTGCCTGACGGATAATATCTGACAGCTCGCGGCAACGACGGCGTGAACGCACATAGACGATTGCCGTGCCCGACGTATTGGCAAGCACTTTGAGCAGACGGCCTTCCTTATGCTCGTCGCGACGGACTATATAGCTGATGTTGTCGCGCGCAAAACTTTTTGAAAATATCTGAGGATCAGAGAGAGCGAGTTCTTTGGCTATGTCAGCCACAACATCGGGAGTGGCTGACGCCGTCAGAGCAAGCACCGGCGCATCCGGAAACAGCGACCTTAACTCTTTAATCGCAAGATATGACGGGCGGAAATCATAGCCCCACTGTGATATACAATGAGCCTCGTCGACCACGATGGCCGACAGACGCCTCTTTTTCAGTTGATCAATGAATGACTTCTGTCTCAATCGCTCAGGCGACACGTAGGCAAGCTTGACCTTTTCGAGACGACATCGGTCGAGTGCCAATTTCGTCTCCCGGCGCGTAAGTCCCGAATGAAAATAGCCCGCACGTATGCCTCGCTGAAACAGGTTGTCGACCTGGTCTTTCATAAGCGAAATCAGCGGCGACACCACGATTGTCAACCCGTCAAACAGCAGAGCCGGCACCTGAAACGTTATCGATTTGCCGCCGCCCGTAGGCAACAGTCCGATCGTATCGTGTCCGGCAAGCAACGAGTCTATAATCTCGGCCTGCAACGGCCTGAACGCGTCATAGCCCCAATAGCGCCGCAGTATGTCGACGGGAGTCATCATCAGATCAAAGCGTTGGATGACGCCGATCAGTCCTTGCAGATATGAATCTGCTTGACGAGCAGCTGCAGGGTTGACGCCGCGTTGCGATGCTTGTTTTCCTCGATCGTGAAACAGATGTCAAACGCACATCCGGCGTGGATGGCATCGAAATACTGAGCGGAGTTAAAGGCGATAGCGTTGAACACCTTGCCCGACGTATCGTCGACCAGTTCGAGCTTGATATGCTCCAGTTGCTTTCCGACAAGCTTGCTCGTGCCGAAATCCTTGACGCGACGGGCACAGAATGTAGGCTTCTGATTACCCGGGCCAAACGGGTTAAACAAGCTGAGCGTCGACACAAACTCAGGTGTAATCTGTCCGAATGTTATCACCGCGTCGATATCGATCTGTGGTGTCAGCTGCTCATCGAGAATATTAGTTGCGACATACTCCTCAAATCGACGGGTAAACTCGGCAATATTCTCCTCCTTCATCGACAGGCCGACCGCATAAGCGTGACCGCCGAAGTTTTCGAGCAGATCGCGGGTTGACTCGACAGCCTTATACACGTCGAAACCCTGCACCGAGCGAGACGAGCCCGTAGCAAGACCGTTGGCAAACGTCAGCACTACCGCAGGTTTATAGTAGAGCTCGGTAAGACGCGAAGCCACGATGCCTATGATGCCTTTATGCCAATCTTTGTTGTAAATGACGATCGAGCGCTTGTCTGAATCCATCTCGCCGCGACCGTCGAGTATCGCGTTAGCCTCCTCGGTGATGCGCTTGTCGAGTTCCTTTCGATCCTTGTTATACTGGTCTATGGCGATGCTGCGGCGAGTAGCGTCCTTCATGTCGCGGCTGACAAGCAGCTCCACAGCCTCACGGCCGCTCTGCATGCGTCCTGACGCATTGATACGCGGCCCTATCTTGAATATCACGTCGCTGATCGTGATTTCCTTGCCACCGAGTCCGCAGGTACGGATAATCGCCCTCAATCCCATATTAGGATTGGAGTTCAGGCGCTTCAGTCCGACATAGGCCATCACCCTGTTTTCATCGACCATAGGCACGATATCGGCCGCGATGCTGACGGCCACAAGGTCGAGCATCCCGTCGAGCTCGGCAGTGCCGATGCCGTTGCTGATTGAGAACGCCTGCATGAACTTATAGCCCACACCGCAACCCGACAGATGCTGACAGGGATATGTCGAGCCTTCGAGCTTGGGGTTAAGGATGGCGACAGCCGGCGGCAGTTCGTCATCCGGCACATGATGGTCGCAGATGATAAAGTCAATTCCCCGTTGCTTGGCATAAGCGATCTCGTCGATAGCCTTTATGCCGCAGTCGAGGATAATAATCAGTTTGACACCCTGCTCGGCAGCAGCGTCGATACTGCGTCGCGAGATGCCGTATCCCTCGTCATAACGGGTCGGGATATAATAATCGATCTCCGAATAAAAATTCTGAAGATAACGGTAGACCAGCGCGACAGCCGTAGTGCCGTCGACATCATAGTCACCGTAGACCATAATTTTTTCTTTCGATCCCATCGCACGGTTAAGACGATCGACCGCCTTATCCATGTCGGGCATCAGAAACGGGTCGTGAAGGTCACGCAAAGACGGATGGAAAAACTTCTCGGCCTCAGCCAGAGTCGTTATTCCTCTTTGCCGCAACAAGTCACTTATGGGCGCGCAATTAGCAAATCGCCTCGATAGTTCGTCATGCCTCTGTTCATCTGTGTAATGGGATAAATAATTCCATTTACTTGTCATTTATGTTGTTTCTTTTTTATATATCAAGCCAACAAGCGACACGTCAGCCGCTTGGATAGAAAGGGGTACAGAGGAGACCTATACACCGTGAGAGAGAGACGGACAAATCTGTCCGACGGTTACGCAAAAATAGCCAAAATTATCGGATAATTTTGGCTATTTAAGGATATTTAATAGTAATCGTTGACTAATCCGGATTGCCGGCTGTATCGAGCCGACCGTTGAGGTGGACATCCATTTGCGGGAAGGGGAAGTTGATGCCTGCCTCGGGTAGTTCGTTATAGATGCGTTCGTTGACTGAGAAATACACTCCCCAGTAATCCTGATTACGGGTCCACGCCCTGACGGTGAGCACAACCGCGCTATCGCCGAGCGACGACACATAGACCTTAGGAGTGCCATCGGTCTTGGGCAGAAGTTTCCGCACCTTTTCGGCCTGCTCTTCCTGCCAGGTCATGATTTTTTTCTTGACCTTGCGGTGGAACATACGCGCCCAGAGCGAACGGCGCTTGGGTTTCTCCGCCTCCACGTCGGGTGCCGACTCGGCAGCTTCCTTATCGGCTTCCTCCTGCAGAGCGGCGCGGCGGTCACGGTCATCCTCAATCATCCCCTTGACGATGCGGTCATCCGAATCGAGAATTTCAAGGATAGCCTTGCGCGCCACATCGACGCTGTCGCCGTAAGAAATGCCGACGCTCCAGTCCACGCGGCGGTAGTCAGCCCGTGAGTAGTTATTGACCGATCCGGTCGACAGTCCGCCGTTGGGGATGATTATCTGCTTATTGTCGGCAGTTGAAATGATAGTGTGGAAAATCTGTATTTCGCGCACCGTGCCAGCATAACCCTGCGCTTCGATATAGTCACCGATGCGATAAGGCTTCAGCAACAGAATCAGCACACCGCCGGCAAAGTTCTGCAATGTGCCGCTCAGCGCCATACCGATCGCGACACCGGCCGAGGCAAAGATTGCGATAAACGATGATGTCTCGATGCCGAGAATACCGATCACCGTCACAATCAGGATAAAGTAAAGCAGCATCTTCACCAGACTCAGCACAAACGTGCTCAGCGAAGCGTCAACCTTACGACGCAGCAATATCCCCGATATTACCCTATAAATCTTATTGATGATAAACCGGCCCACATAAAAGACCAGAATGGCTAACGCGAGGTTGATCGCAAGCGACACGAGGCCGTTGACCATGCGGTCGATAAACTCGTCAAAAGGCAGGCTTTTCAGCATCTGCCACTCTTCTTTGGGACTCGGCACAGAGTCTGGCAAAACCGGAATCTGTATAGGATCTTGGGCGAAAAACATAAATTATCCGTCGTGGTTAAATGTTAATGAATAAGTGCTGAAGCTACATCGCCAAACCAGTCAAGACGACTGTAGTTTAACTTTGACATATCGGCGTCACTACTCATTATAAACGTCGAAAAGCCGGAATGTTCGCGGATCGCAAGCTGATTCCAGATTTTTTCAGTCACAAGTTCGAGTTCAACCACATCGGCCAGAGCGGCCTTAAATTCGTCAAGCTCCCGCGAATCCGAGTTGAGCGCGTTGATATATCCGCCGAAATCGCAATAATAATTATTTCTGTTCAGAGTGTAGGACTGCGGCGTATAGTTAGCCGGCACACCGGTCGTATTGCTCCGGTAAATCTCCCTTGTCGCAGCTGCCAGACGCTCCATTCCGGCCGTGTTAAACACCGAGACCGTACACATCCGGTAAGTGGGATTATACTGTGACGCGTAGAAGTCATAAGTCTCTGTAGCCGCCTCAACCAGTTCAGGCTCCTTGGCAAAGAAATGCTTGACGTTGCGGTCATAAGGCATGCCCCAAGCCAAAACCTCGGTAGGATAAGCCACAATCCGCGGCGCCACATGTCTCATTTGGTAGATAACCTCTACAGAAGCCATATAACAGCAATCAAAGTAGACAAAACTGAAATCACGGTCTTCAAGCACACTCGCCAGAGTCGTGATGTTCATCTTCCATTTGTCACCCTGCTCGCTACCGTATGCATAAGTCTGATATTCCGACCGGGCTTCGTCAGCTATGCCGTCCTCAAGCCAACCCGTGCCGTGACCCCACAATATCATGCCATAATCATCGGCCGGAGCCAGAGTCTTCATATCGTCAAGCACCTCCGACATGCGCTGTGATGTCTGAGGGCGGATTTCCGGATCATAAATTTTAAGAGTGTCGACTTCACCGGTTCCGGTAATTTCCTTAAGCACCTGATTACCGTTGCTAGCCGAGTGAAACACAAGCAGGCGCCCGTCAGTAATATCTCCGGCCGCAGCCGCGCCACACATCTCACGTATGTCCTGCATATCATAATCATAAGGCGGAGTGGCTCCGAGACCGTTGCTCGCC
>CAMWNL010000129.1 GCA_947175585.1 uncultured Bacteroidales bacterium
CAACTGCTCGATGATATGTCGGTCGTTGCATAGACGAGGCACCTTACGCTGACCGCCGAGTTTGCCGGTCGATTCGAGCCAGCGGTCAAACAGTCCTTCGGGAGCATCATCTATAGTCAGTCTGTCGAGAAATATATTGCCGCTGCGCTTTGCCTGATAGTCGGAGTTCTCGGCCTGCAGGGCCGCGTCGAGTTTTTCGGCGAAATCTTCTTTATCTGCAGGCGCCGCTTCCCATTCGATCAGCCACTCATGGTGGCCGCGGTGACCTCCGTCATCATAAACAGGCGCCGCAGTGTAATTCAGGACTGCCGCTCCGGTCTGACGACAGGCTTCAGCGATTGCCGCATCGGAGTTGTGGACCATCACTTCCTCGCCGAAGGCGTTGATAAAGTGCTTGGTGCGTCCGGCTATCGTAATCTTGAGCGGATCGACGGATTCGACCTTGACAGTATCGCCTATCATATAACGCCAGAGTCCGTTGCATGAGCTGATTATCAGCGCATAAGTCTCACCCGGCACGACTTCCCACGCCGGAATGGCGACTTCCGAGGCTTCGCCGATGCCGCCGAGAGGCACGAATTCAAAGAATACACCGACGTCAAGCAGCAGCAGCATGCCGGGAGAACCGTAGTCTGACTGCACGGCGAAGAATCCCTCTGACGCATTGTATGTTTCGAGATAATGCATCTTCGTCGGGTCGGTCAGACGGGCATACTGCGAGCGGTAAGGCTCAAACGATATGCCTCCGTGGAAAAACACTTCGAGATTTGGCCAGACGTCGTGAATCGTTCTCGCTCCGGCGGCGGCAATGACCTCGCGGATAACTGTCATGAACCATGACGGTACGCCCGAGATATTGGTCACATCCTGATGGAGCGACGCCTTGACGAGAGCCGGCAGTTTGACATGCCAGTCACTCAGCAGTGCAACATCTTTTGACGGGATGCGGAAGAGGTTGACAAGCGGATTGATCTTGTCGATAAGGTTAGCCGAGAGATCGCCGACCTTTACTCCCGGGGGCAGATTGCTGACCTCGTTGGCATAACTGCCGCCGAGTATAAAGCTTTTGCCTGAGAATATGCGGCTCTGCGGATTGAGATTCAGATAATGGGCCACCACGTCGCGTCCGCCGGCATAGTGATTGCGGTTGAGAGAGTCGTCGGTGACGGGGACATACTTGCTCTTGCCGTCGGAGGTGCCTGAAGACTGGGCGAAGCGACGGCAGCGTCCGGGCCAGAGTATGTCTTTCTCGCCCATGACCATGCGCATGACGTCGTCGCGTATGTCCTCATAAACCACCACAGGCACATTGCGGCGGAAATCTTCATAAGACTTCACCGAACGCAGGTGATATCGCTCGCCGACAGCTGTCGACCTTGCCCGTGACAATAGCCAGTCGAGCTGGCGGCGCTGCACTTCTTCGCAGTGTCCGACCCAACTGCGGGCGGCTTTTACTCGCGGCGTAAACAACGGGCGTGCTAAAGGAGTGAAATCGGTCATCGTCAGTCTGTCAATAAGGCACGGATGGCAAGTTCGTAAGATTTGGCGCCAAAACCGCTTATGCTGCCTGCGCAGACCGGAGCGATAAGAGAGCGATGGCGTATCTCTTCGCGAGCGAATACGTTGGACAGATGGACTTCAACGACCTTGACGGGCACTGCCGCGATGGCGTCGGCCAGCGCGAGAGATGTGTGGGTGTAGGCGCCGGCGTTGAGCACTATGCCGGCGTATGAGTCGTCAAAGCCTACTTCGTGGATCTTATCAATCAACGCGCCTTCATGGTTGCTCTGGAAAGAGTCTGTCTCAACTTCGGGAAACTTCGCGGCCAGTCGCGCCATGATGTCACCGAGAGTGTCGTGACCATATATCCCCGGCTCGCGTCTGCCGAGCAGGTTGAGATTGGGGCCGTTGATGATCAATATCTTTTGCTTCATTTTTTTACCTTTACGTGTTCGGTCGGCGGCAATTCGCGGTTGCGTCGGTCGACAGCGTCACAGACTTCGTGAGCGAGATGGATAAACGCCTGAGCGCTCATAGTGTCGCCGGCAGCGATCGGGTCGCCGTCGTCGCTGTGTCGGCCGACTGCGGCTACCAGCGGAATGCACGCCAGTAATTGAACACCTAACTCGCGCGCAAGTTCGGTCGCGCCACCGTTGCCGAATATGTAATAGCGCTCGTCGGGATGCTCTTCCGGTGTGAACCAGGCCATATTCTCGACGATACCGAGCACAGGCACATTGATTTTTGAGTCTGTGAACATGGCGATGCCTTTACGGGCGTCGGCCAGAGCTACCTGCTGGGGTGTCGACACGACAACCACACCGGTGATACCGAGTGTCTGGACGAGCGTCAGATGGATGTCACTGGTGCCCGGAGGCATATCGATAAGGAAGTAGTCGAGTTCACCCCAGTCGCCCTGCTCGATGAGCTGTTTGAGGGCGTTGGAGGCCATGGAGCCGCGCCACACCACCGCACTGTTGCGGTCGACGAGAAAGCCGATCGAGAGCAGCTTCACGCCGTAGCGCTCGATAGGGATGATCTTTGTCGCTCCGTCGACTTCGTGCATGTAGAGCTGTTCGTCTTCGACGCCAAACATCTTGGGGATCGACGGACCGAAAATATCAGCGTCAAGCAGCCCCACACGATAGCCTTCACGGGCGAGAGCGACAGCAAGGTTGGCTGCTACGGTCGATTTGCCGACGCCGCCTTTACCCGAAGAAATACCGATGATGTTTTTCACACCCGGCAGAGGGTTGGCCTTGGGAGCGGCAGGGGCCTTACGTGTCTTGACATTGACTGTGACCTCGGCGTCAGGAGCGGCAAATGTGTGGATGGCGGCTTCAGCAGCCTTGACGACCGACTTCATGAAAGGATCGGTCGGCTTGTCGAAGATAAGAGAGAAACTGACCTTGCGGCCGTCGATGCGCAGGTCATCCTCTATCATGCCGGCCTCGGCGATATTTTTGCCTGACCCGGGATAGCGCACTGTTGCGAGCGCGTCAAGTATGAGTTTGGGATATAATGGTGTATTGTCTGACATTTTTATATTGGTTGGTCTGAGTTATGGTTTTCGTCAAATAGCTGTGGCATCTGGATGTAGCCGCGCGAATAGCTGCGGTAGGTGTCCTGCTCGATTTCCTCGTCAGGTTCCTGCAGATCTCCGGTGGCCGGCAGACGGAATCTGATATATTTGATCGTCAGGCCTCGCGCGAGCCACTGTTTCTCGTAATGAGTCTTGATGTCGAGGATATCGTCGGCCAGGCCTGAAGCATAGAGGTCGTCGGTGTCACACTCTACGGGCAGATCATTGAGACCGACCATCAGAGTCGTGTAGCGGTAAAGGAAGGGGCTGTCGGTCTTGAGATGGACAGTGCCGCCGTCGGCGAGCACCTTGCGGTATAAGTCCATGAAACGCGTAGACGTCAGGCGCTTGCGCACTTTCTTCATCTGAGGGTCAGGAAACGTGATCCATATTTCCGATACCTCGCCCGGAGCGAAAAACGACTCGATGAGTTCAATCGACGTGCGCACGAAAGCGACGTTGCGCAATCCTTCGGCGCGAGCCTCTGACGCTCCGGTCCACATACGGGCTCCTTTGATGTCGATGCCGATAAAATTTTTGTCGGGAAAGCGTCGAGCCAGTCCGACGGTGTACTCGCCCTTGCCGCAGCCGAGTTCGACCACGATAGGATTATCGTTGCCAAAAAAGTCTTGATGCCAGCGGCCTTTAAGAGGAAAGCCGTCCTGCTGCAGGCGAGAGAACGGATATTGGAAGACGAAATCGATCGTCTCCATGTCGGCGAATTTTTTCAGTTTGTTTTTTCCCATAATTCGAGTTGCGGATTGAGAAGTCTGAATGACACGCGGTGAAGCGGCGACACCCCGTGGGCGGCGATTGCAGCGCGGTGAGCCTTGGTCGGGTAACCTTTGTTGACGTCCCAGTCATAGACAGGGTAGTCGGCGTGAGCCGCCGTCATGAAATCGTCGCGATAAGTCTTGGCGAGCACCGATGCGGCCGCGATGTTGGCAAATCGTCCGTCGCCCTTGACAAAGGTCGTGAAGGGCGTGTCGCCGTAAGGCTTGAACCGATTGCCGTCTACGATTACAGCTCCCGGTCTGACACTCAGACCGTCGAGGGCGCGGTGCATCGCGAGGATCGAGGCGTTGAGTATATTGATATGGTCAATCTCTTCGTTATCGACCGACGCTACGCTCCACGCTATCGCTTCGCGCTCGATGACCTCGCGCAGCTCGTAGCGACGGCGCTCCGAGAGCTGCTTGGAGTCGTTGAGCAGCGGATGGCTGAAATCATCAGGCAGGATGACTGCGGCGGCAAACACCGGCCCGGCGAGACATCCTCGCCCGGCCTCGTCACATCCGGCTTCATTTATGCCCGGCTTGTTGCATGGCGGCAGGGGATTATGATCAGCCGACGACTTCATAGTTGAGGATTGACTCGACAATAAACATGTCGATAATCTTGTTGCGGTCGATGATAACATCGTCAAAGTTAGGATTCTCGCTGTGGAGTATCACCTTTTCGGGATTGTCGTGACGGCGCACATACTTGACCATGCGGTAGTCTTCGAGAATGACGACATAGATCTGACCCCAGATTATCGGCGCCTCGTAGCTGACGTGGCGTATCGAGATATAGGCTCCGTTGTTGATGCGCGGAGTCATAGAGTTGCCCGACACTTTTACGATCGGCAGCTGAGGATTGAGGCCGGGTATCTGCAGACGGCCTACGACGTGCTCTGACGTGAGCATGTGGCTCAGATTGGCGCTCCCGGCGGTTACGTCGATGTCGTAGACCGGTGCACCGGCCGACCCGGCGAGAGTCTGCACACGCTTGCCGTTGCCGTCAATCGTAGCCGGTCCCTGATAACGGGGGAAGGGCACGTCAGTGCCGTGGACAAGCCACTGCTTGGAGACTCCGAGGTTAACCACGATGCGGTTGATCAGCGAGTCGCTGACCGGAATCTTGCCTGAAAGCACCTTTGAAATATTTGACGGATTGATGCCGATCATCTCGGCAAACTGTGCCTGATTTTTTCTAATCAGTTTGATAAGATACTTTATGCGGTCAATGGCTGTCGCCGTGGTTGATGGCTCAGCGAGATTGTTCAACAAGTCGGGATACTCCATAATAATAGATTTTATGTGGGTTATAATAATGAATAGCAAAGATACAACCAAATTTGCCAAAAAACAACCATCAGGCATTTTTTTTGAAAAACTTACCGAATCGGCGCGTCAACCACCGACCGATACTTCAAGCCTAAATTCCCCCTCATGTATAGTCTGTGAACAACAAATCACCCAATCCCCCATAAAAATATGTGATACAATAAATTATTTCATGATTTTATTTTTTTTATCATTAATAAAGAGTAACTTTACACGGTCGAAAGACATCAGCGATAATAATAAAGTCTAATCGTGACTATTCAGCGTAAAATTACCCTTTAATGCGTTGACTAACAATGTAGGGACGCACCCCGGTGCGTCCACTTGCAATCAAAAATGCAGCGCTGTTATCCGGACGCACCAGCGTGCATCCCACTAAAGGATAAGCTAATTCAGAAAAAACATTATTAAAAATATAGTTTATCTTATGAAAAGTTATATTAAGGTATTTAAGATTGGCCTTAAAAACCTGAATAATATATTTGATGACAAAAAATATGGAAGTTGGTTTGTGGTTATTTTAGTAGCATTATTCTCAGCTCCCTACCTTTTGATCCGAAGCAAAAGTCTGGATGATCACGAAGCTTTTGCTGTAGGTGCAGTATATAACATTGGTAGATATCCTTACTATAAGTTTTATGTAGGAGAAACAGCATATTTTGGTATGGGCAATGGATCGGTTGACTACATAAGACCCGGAGATTCACTCTTAGTGAGA